>JAAWON010000001.1 GCA_022799495.1 Erysipelotrichaceae bacterium
CGGTAAGTGCATTTATCGCAAAGGAGATGAAATGAAATGCTTCATTTAACTCATGCTACAATCTATACAATGAGTGATGCGCATGTAATCGAAGATGGCGATGTTCTCATTGAGAACGGCAAAATAAAAGCAGTCGGGCCCCATCTGGAAGCGCCAGACTGTGAAGTCATTGACTGCCGTGGTAAAGTCATCATTCCCGGTATCATTGATGCGCATTCCCATGTTGGTACGTTCAATATAAAAAACGGTGAACAAGATGCCAATGAAATGACCAATCCCAATACCGCACAGTTGGATGTCTATTATGGAATTGATGCCAACTCCCCTTCCTTTGCGGATTGTGTGCGTGATGGCATCACTACCAGTATCATTGCCCCGGGCAGCGGTAATGCGATTGGCGGACTTGTACTAGCTTTAAAATCAGCCGGCAAAAATTATGATGCGCGTATTGTAAAACGACCTTGTGCGTTAAAGGCGGCGATGGGTGTCAATCCCAAAGGCGTCTATGGCCCACGTGAACAACTGCCGATGTCGCGTTTAGGCGTTGCGCAGATTTTCCTCGATTATTTTGAAAATGTGAAAGAATACATGCGCAAGAAAGAAGAAGCCAACGGTGATAAGGAAAAGATGCCGCCTTATAATGAAGCCTATGAACATGGCCAACTCGTATTGGAGCGTAAAATTCCATTGAAGGTGCACTCCTACCAACACGATATGATGGCATTGTTACGCTGGAAGGAGCAATACGGTTTCGATTTAACCTTAGATCATGCCTTTGGCGCCAGTGATTTCTATGATGAAATCGCAGCCAGCGGAGCGCAAATTATTTGGGGACCATTGTCCGGCCCGCTGTTTGGTGGTGAAGGATGTAAGGCCGATCCCGAGTGTGTAATTGAGCTGGATAAACGTGGTGTGACTTGTGCGATTATGACCGATGGCCCTGTCCTCCATCCTTATATGATCCTCACCGAAGCC
Organism: Erysipelotrichaceae bacterium; assembly: GCA_022799495.1. GTDB lineage: Bacteria > Bacillota_I > Bacilli_A > Erysipelotrichales > Erysipelotrichaceae > C-19. Next base: position 976 of record JAAWON010000001.1, read on the forward strand.
GGTGAAATTGTACGCCGCGGAGCGGATGTGGAGACTGCATTGAAGATGATCACGCTGAATGCGGCCAAGATTGCCCGTGCAGCGGATCGCATCGGTTCTATCGAGTGTGGCAAAGATGCTGATCTGGTTGTCTTTGATAAGACGCCGGCCCTTGATACAGACGCAAAGGTGCTGCTTACGATCATTGACGGTGAAATTGTATATCGAAACGAAGCATAACGTATGAAATAAAAAGGTATGTTCATGAAATGATCCCAAGTTTAGCAAATAAACGAGAGGTTTCACGACATCACATACCTTTTTTCATGGGGAGCGCTGTTCCATCATCGTCTGACGATGGAGGTAATAAAGATAGATCGGTGCAGTCTCCCGACTTTCATCAAAGCGATTTTCCAATAAAGCGATGCGCGTATACCAATCATGCAGGGAGACTTTCGCAAAGATGGTTAATACTTCCATATGGGTAAAACTATAAATGCACATTTGACGAATCGCTTCCTGAAGAATATATTGCCTACGCCAATCCTGTTCCAACTGATAAGTGAGAACAGCGCTTTGAAAAGCGACACAATCACATTGAAGCCAACCGCAAAGCGCATGATCAACCGTTAGCGCACAACTCTGCATACGCAGTGGATTCGCATGTAAAAAGGTTTCAATGCATTGCTGGGCGCGTGTCAGCGTGTAAGGATATGGATAATGATTGTTCCACTGGGCGCGAATGGCAGGATCCTTACAGATGGATACCAATGCATAGGCATCATGGCGCTGCCATGGCCGAACTTGAATGTAGGGCGATTGGGTTTGACTCATATCATTAGCATAACCCATTTTTCAAACTTCACACGCAAAAAGCGGATTTATGGTTGTATAGAAGTCATTGAATTATGATGATGCGCTTTGTTTTGGGCAGGAATACCAACCATTGTCGCATAAGGAGGACAATCGTGAAGTACCACCGCATTGGCTCCAATTTTCGTGTGGGCGCCGATGACGATATTACCTAATAACTTTGCCCCGGCACCGATACATACATTGTCCTCAATGGTCGGATGACGCTTAGCGCGCTGTTTCCCCGTACCGCCTAAGGTTACCCCATGATAGATCAGACAATCATCACCGATTTGCGCAGTTGCGCCGATCACTACCCCCATGCCATGATCAATTACCAAGCCTTTGCCAATCTGCGCCGCGGGGTGAATCTCGATCCCGGTGAAATGACGGGCCAATTGCGATATCAACCGTGCCAATAGCCGGCGATGATGACACCACAGCCAATGGGCAATGCGATAAGCTGCCAATGCCTTGATATGAGGATACAAAAACAACACTTCCCAATGAGAATGCGCGGCCGGATCATAAGCACAGGTACGACGTATGTTATAACAAAGCAGTTGATACAGTTTCATATGCATCCCCCAAAGACAAATAACGCTCTCCCCCATCCGGCGCAATCGTCACAATGGTCTGATCCGGATAATAACGAGCCAGCCGTTTTGCCAGCGCAAGATTAGCACCACTGGAGATTCCAACCAATATCCCTGTCTCACAGGCAAATTGACGCATCTGCGTGAACGCTTCTTCATCACTGACCAATAAAATATCATCAATCAGCGAAGTATCTAAGTTTTTAGGAATAAAATTAGGTCCAATTCCTTGAATGCGATGGGTTCCTTGTGCATATCCGGACACAAGCGCATGATGAAGCGGTTCCCCTAACACACAGCGTATCTGTGGATTTGCCTTTTTGAGAGCACGTGAAACACCGCTGAAAGTTCCACCGGTTCCGGCACAACATACGAAACAGTCAATCCCATTCACTTGACGAAGCAGTTCCGCACCCGTGGTTCGCTCATGCGTAAGCGGATTAAGCGGATGATCAAATTGCCCCAGATTCACATAGGTAGGATCTTGTCGCATCAACCGTTCCATATGTGCGATTGCGCCACTCATTCCCGCTTGTTTGGGAGTTAATTCCAAATTGGCACCATAAGCACGGATCAGCTGTTTGCGCTCCTCGCTCATATCCTCACTCATGACAATCGTTACACGTACTCCAAATGCATTGCCAAGCATTGCCAAAGCGATTCCCGTATTACCGCTACTCGCTTCAATCAAATGGCTTCCGCTGTGTACGCTTCCTTTTGCCCATGCATCCGCAAGTATCGCATATACCACACGATCCTTACAACTGCCTCCCGGATTCTGTTTTTCCAGTTTCACATAAATATGAGAATCCGCTAATTGTATCACATCTGTATGACCAATTAAGTCCGTTACTTGTTTCATAGGATCTGCCTCCCTATCATTTCTTATCTATGCCTTCATTATATGCATCAAAGAAATTGAATGATGACGCAATCGCCCGCCTGTCCGCTTCATTTCCTGAATCCAGCCTCCATATCCTAATAAAAAAAGGATAAATGCATCGCTTTGTGCGTTTAACATGGTGCAAATACAGGACTTGCGCATATCGTATAGGGAAAGAAGGGATATTATGGAAAATATGATTCAAAATGCACAGTGGTTTTCACAACGTGATGGCAAGATTTTATATTTTACCAATCACGGCAATATTACCTATGATAAATTCTGTATGGATCATCATCGCTTTTGTTCCCTGTCCATGAACAGCGGTGAAGCCAGCAACAGTTATGATCTCAACGTTGAACTCTATGATGCGCAAATGTTACGGTTTGGTTATCATATGCGCGCAATCCTGCCCGGTAAGGCAAGTATTCACGTTTCTTTCTATGATGAAAGAGATCATCAAATTGCACATGAGGAAAAAGATATCTCCGAGCTGATTGGCGTTGATTTCTGCGATGCCTGTGCCGCATTTGAAATTCCCTGTGACAGCGCCTATGCCAAATTATCGCTGCATTTCAGCGGCAATGTGACTGCCTGCACATTCGGCATGCCATTTCTTGAACTTTATTAGCATAAACAAAAAAAGAGGTTTCTTTGCGCTGCCTTCTACCCATAGACAGCACAGGGAAACCGTATTTTTTATTACATAATACAATTTGATGATATCAATAACCATAATTCTGATGTACCAAAATCACGTGGATCCGCTTTTCTTTATCATAATTCAACTTTACATAACTGCTGCAAATGCGATCCTCACTATGGCAGTTCATACAAATGCCACGATGTACACAGGGCGTTTCTTTATGAAGGCGCAAAGCATTGCACGGAGCGGCAATCGCAGCGATACGCGCTTTTGCCTGTGCTTCATCCGAAACGATTTTATTGACACCGGCAATCACGATGACCTTTTTAGGGCCAAAAATCATCGCACTGACCCGATTGCCATGACCATCCACATTGATGATTTCCCCCTGCATGGTAATCGCATTCGCACTGGTTAAAAACACATCGGCAGAAAAAGCACTGCGTGCCAGTGCATCACTCTGTTCTCTACTGAGAGAACTGTCATTATGAGTCTGAAAATCAATATCCCGCTTGGTCAACTCCGTAAGCAGTCCACTTTGCATGAGCGTCATACTGCCGCCATCCCGCACCACATCATGATCAGCGATCAATTCATGAATCAAGGAAAACAACTGCGCTTGATCCTGCGCCGTGTGAACAGTAAAACCATTGCGCATCAATGCTTGTGCGCACTGTTCGATATGCAACTGATTTAATCTTTCGCGATTAACGCTCATCCTCATCCCTCCTGTGATATGCCTTTGCCAATTCCACATAGTGATTTGCATTTTCCATAATACCCAAACGCTGTTCCTCACTGATAGAGCGAAGAATGCGCCCGGGTGTACCGACCACAAGTGACCCGCTTGGAATATGCATATTTTCTTTGATCAATGCCCCTGCCCCAATGATGCAATAAGGCTCAATCTCTGCCCCATTCAAAATGATTGCGCCCATTCCGATCAAACAATTATCATGAATATGACAGCCGTGCAAAATCGCACCATGACCCACACTGACACCCTTACCAATTCTCAACCGGTGTCCCGGATCCGTATGCAGGATACAGCCATCCTGTATATTACTGCCACTGCCAATCGAAATCAGTTCCTGATCCCCTCGCAGCACACTGTGGAAAAAAACGCTGCTCAATGAACCGATTTCCACCCGACCGATCACATCACTGCTCTGAGCCACCCAAGCATCCATTGCCACATGGGGTAAATTCCCTTGAAATGCATGGATCATACTAAAACCACCGATGCCGCTTAAAGTAGATCAACAAAGCAATCGTAAGCAGCACACTGATTGCCAACACAAACACATAACCATTTTGCATAGCATATTCCGGCATATCAAAGTTCATTCCATACCAACTGGTAATCAATGACAGTGGCAAAAATAACGCTGTCATCACCGTAAAGATTCGCATGGTTACATTCAAATCTATATCCATCTGAGTTTGATACGCATCGCGCAGTTCACTGACATAATCCTGTAAACCACTCACCCGTTGAACAAGTCGTGTCACCTGCTGGTGTAATAGTTGTAATTCCTTGCACTCCTGATCACGATAAAAACGATTTTCATTCAAAGCCAATGCGGACAAAGCATCCTGCGTCAGTCCATATCCATTGGCACGCTGTAATAGTGAGGTGCGCAACTGTAAAATATGAGTCACCATCTCTTTATCACAACGACCTTTGATGACATCCTCCTCCAGTTTCACCAATTGTTCCTGAAACTGATCCAATGCATGATCCGCACCTTTCAACTGCTTCATTAGGATGGCCGCAAACACCTTATGTAAAGTCCAAGCGCATTCTTCACTCGCCATGAGTTCATTCATCTGTTGATCCAATTCAGCGCATTCCGTTATAACAATCCATAGGTAACGAGCTTGACGAAACACATGCATCCGCTGCTTTTGCGCAAATGTCATGCAGCAGACATCCATGCCTTCATGGCGTTCATAGCGAATTGTATCATCTGATAACGCCTTCATAAGCAGTCGATCAAAGGCATCCTCCTCATTTAACTGTGCAATCATTTCATTATGGGCAATGATTGCGATTTCCTCTCCCATCGTATCCTCTGCCTGCTCATAACGCAGCCGGCCTGCTTGTATTTCATATAGCATATGCCATCCTCCTGTTTGTTTCTTTTGGGTGAAACGCTGTTTGCCATCCACTGCTTCAAAACATGGAACACTTACTATTCAAACATTTTTCACAATAAAACCCATGAAAGTCTCCTATGCCACTTATTCGTATAGGGATCATTCCAGATTATTTTTCCCATTTCAAATCATCTCATGAGCCAAGATTGAAAAAAAGAAGGAGTCAAGCGGCTCCTTCTATTTCTGTTTAGCGATTCAGCTTTGCGGCAGCTTCCTCATCCAGAATCACCACAACATCCTTATGATTTTGTAATACGGATGCCGGGCAATCAGTGCTAGGAGCCTGATCAATCATTGCTTTTACTGCATCTGCTTTATTCGCACCGGTTGCGATTAACAGAATTTTCTTTGCCTTCATAATGGTCGCAATTCCCATTGTAATCGCATGAGTCGGTACCTGATTGATATCATCATCAAAGAAACGCGCATTGTCCTGACGAGTTTTCTCTGTCAATGTAACAATATGAGTCTCTTCATCAAAGGCTGTCCCCGGCTCATTGAAGCCGATATGACCATTCGCACCGATTCCCAATACCTGCACATCTACCTGTACATTTTCCATTGCCTTTTCATACGCTGCACAATCCGTTGCACTGTCACCGTAAGGAAGATGAACATTTTCCTCCTTGATGTCAATGCCGGAGAACAAGTTGGTATGCATAAAAGTATAATAACTCTCTTTATGATCACGTGGCAAACCAACATATTCATCTAAGTTGAAAGATTGACAGTTGGCATAACTTGTACCGTTTTCTTTGTGATCCTGAATCATGTTTTGATACAAACCGATCGGTGTGGAACCTGTCGCAAGTCCCAATACCGCATGATCCTTATTGGCAACGATGTCCTTCATTACCTCAAAGGCTTTTTGACTGACCGCATCATAATCTTTGCATACAAAAATTTCCATTACAAAAACCTCCTCTTGTTTAGAATATCATACCACTTTTCACAAGCGTTTTCAATAAAAGAACCAATAATTGCCTAAAATCATACTGTATGCAAAGCCTTCCTTGCGATAAAAATTGCAGTGTGGATTTGAAAACGCTATAATAAGCCTATACAAAAACATGAAAAGGAGAAGAACATGGTGCCATTTCATATTCAGCCTGAAAGCGATCAGCGAATCTTGTGCTTTCACATTACGCAAGACTGTGACTGCGATACCATCTTTGCGTTTTATCATCTGTCCAAAAAAATGCGGTATCGTTATTACCAACAAGGCTGTGTCTATACAATAAACAAGCGCCTCACCCAAAATCATTCCTTGCACTGCGGGGAACAATTGTTCATTGCCCCCATCCATGAGGAGGAGGAAATCATCCCTTGGGCAAAGCCGATAGAGATCTGTTACGAGGATGATTGTTTCTTAGTGGTGAATAAACCGGTGGGTATGCTGGTGCACAGTGATGGCAATAATCAGAATCATACCCTGCATAATTGTGTAAAAGCCTATTATCAAGCACATGCACTAGATGTAGCGGTGCGCAGTGTTCATCGTTTGGATTTAGAAACCAGTGGTTTGGTGCTGTATATAAAACATCCTTTTTTTCAAGCCTACATGGATCATCTCATAGCCAAAAAAGAAATTCAGCGCTGTTATTTGGCTTGGGTAAAAGGCAGAATTACACAGACTTCCCTCATCATTGATCAGCCATTGGGTAGGGATCGCCATCATGCCGGACGTATGCGGATTCATGCGCAGGGAAAAGCGGCATGTACGAAGGTAAAGGTAAAAAAGCGCTTAAAAGATACCACTTTAGTGGAATGTCAATTGTTGAGCGGTCGCACGCATCAAATCCGGGTGCATTTGGCTTCCATCGGACATCCCCTATTATCCGATGCGCTGTATGGCACAAAGGATTCGCGGATTCATCGCTGTGCCCTGCATGCATGGAAACTGGAATTTTATCATCCGCTGAAACAGGCAAAGCAAACCATCTGCTGTCCACTCCCTGAAGATATGGCTATATGATAAAGAAAAAAAACAGAATGTTTGCATTCACCATTCTGTTTCCCATTGATGATTACGCGATTCGTTTGGAAGCAAGCAAATCCTTGATTTCAATCAAATGATGCACCTTCGCATCCGCAAGATCGGGATCCGCACCATAGCGTTCATCTATTTTCGCAATTACCTGCATTCCCGCTGATCGAGCTGACAACATGCCGGCCGTGGAATCCTCAATCGCGACACATGCCGAAGGATCCAATCCCAATACACTCGCCGCATGGAGGTAGATTTCCGGATCCGGTTTACTATGCGTACAATCAGCACCACTCACCACAACGGAAAAATAATCTATAATACCGCAATCTATCAACACCTGTTTCACCACATCCAAGCGGGTACTGGAAGCAACCGCCAAGGTATAATTGGCTTGTTTTAACCATTCCAGCAATTCCTTTACATCATCAAACAACAACGAGGGATAATGTAACGGGTGCTGTTCACGATAGGCTTGGAAGCGTTCCTGATATGCTTCCGGTGTAATCGCTTCTCCCCAAGCAGCCAGTGTATTCGCCCAAGTATCCTTTGTGCTGCGGCCCACCAATGAATTTAGATAATCCTGAGTCGCATGTTTGCCATGCAGGGCAAAGAAATCCGCAATCAATTGCAGATTAGGCGGTTCACTGTCGATTAAAACACCATCCATATCAAATATTACTGCCTGTATCATTTCCATCCTTCCTTTCCCTTCCTGCACATTGTACAGGATACCATGCTTTTTCATTTCTTTTCAACCGCAATCATTATATAATAAAAGCAGCGAATACACAATGCACAAGGGAAAGGAGGAAAGCAAACGATGAGTTTACAATTACCCGAACCGGTTCAATGGGTGATGAAACAATTACAAGAACATGGATATCCCTGTTTTCTTGTCGGTGGCTGTGTGCGTGATTATCTTTTGGATAGAGCAATCCATGACTATGATATGGCAACTGCGGCTACCCCGGCACAGATGCTGGAATGCTTTGATGCCACGCAGTGTAAGATCATTCAAACCGGTATACGCCATGGCACACTTACCGTAATTTATCACCAGATGTCCATGGAAATAACCACATTTCGCAAGGAACTTGCTTATGAGCAGCATCGTCGCCCCAAGCAGGTCGTATTCTGTGATTCATTGATCAGCGATCTGGCACGACGCGATTTTACGATCAATGCCATGGCTTACCATCCTGCATACGGTCTAATAGATCCCTTCAACGGGCAACAGGATATAAAACAGCGAATCATCCGCTGTGTCGGTTCTAGTTCACAGCGTTTTGAGGAAGATGCACTGCGGATCCTACGCTCCCTTCGTTTTTCATTTCAACTGCGCTTTGAAATCGCAGCGGATTGTCGTAATGCCATTGTGCAACAGGCCAAATGGATTTCCTGTATTTCAAAAGAGCGCATCCGTTATGAATTTGATTTGATGTTAATGAGTGATGTTCCGTCTTTGTTAAGCCACTTGCGTGAATATGGGGTACTCACATACATTCTGCCGGAACTATCCCTGCTCTATGATTTGTCACAGGAAAGCAAATGGCATATCTATGATGCATTTCAACATACCGATATCGCCCTTGATCATACCAAAGGGCTTAGTTTAACTGAAAAACTAGCCGTTGTCTGCCATGATTTAGGAAAGGCAGTTTCCAAAACCATGGATGAACAGGGACAGGCGCATTTCTATGGTCATCCCAAGCACAGTGCCGATTTGGCCAAGCAAGCCTTACAAACACTTACTTATCCAAAAAAAATCATTCAAGAAATTGTGACCCTGATTTATTATCACGACGCCACATTACAGCCAAAGGCAAGCACAATGCGTAAACTGCTTGCCCATGCGGATATGGACTATGATTTGGCAGGCAAGTTGCTGCGGGTGATGGAAGCCGATGATTTGGCTAAGAATCCGGCCACAGCGAATGCAAAACTGCAAACTGTTCAAGCATGCCAAGCCTTGTTAGAAACCATGAAAAAAAGTGAACCGGTATTGCGGCGCAGTGATTTAGCAATCAATGGCCATGATTTAATTAAACTTGGTTATCAAGGGAAACAAATTGGAAACATACTAAACGACCTATATCAAATGGTACTGGAACAGCCACAACGCAATACAAGAGACACGCTATTTGCATTAGTGAAACAGCATCACTTGGATGAAAAGCATAACGCGAATACATCATCAAGATCATAAAATATAGGGGCATCTTTCTTACAAAGATGCCCTAATCACTATTCTTATTTTTGCATTTTAAGTTTGATTTTGATCGGATGTTTCCTGCGCTTGATCACGCTTATAATCCTCATAAAAGGAACGTCCACTCACGCAGCTGGCACAATCGCTGTGACATCCCGCACAGCCCTGTTTCCCCTTACTTCGGGTCAGATAGGTCAATACGAAGAGTATCGCTAAAATGATGAGAATCGCAATGAGATCCGCCAATGACATAGTGTCGCTCCCTTCTTCATTTAATTTATTCTATGCGTTAAACAAGCCTTTGTTTCCCCATAGTGCAATCAGAACCAAAGTGAACCGATCTGATAGATCGCCAATGCCACCACATAGGCGCTCAAAGTCTGATAGGCTGCGGTAAACAGCGCACCGCGCCATGAACCCAATTCTTTGCGGGTTGTGGCAAAGGCCGCAATACAAGGCATATACAATACGGTAAAGGACAAAAAAGCATAAGCAGATAACGGCGTCAGCATCGTTGCCAAAGCGGCGCTTAATTCCATTTCACCACCGCCAATCAATACACTCAGCGTAGATACCACGCTTTCTTTCGCACTGATTCCACTGACCAATGCCGTGGCGATGCGCCAGTCCGCAAAACCAAGCGGCGCTAACAGATTTGCCAATGCAGAACCACAAGACGCCAAGATGGACTGTGCAGAATCTTGCACATAGTGTAACTGCCAATCAAAGGACTGTAAAAACCATATGAGGATACTGGCAACGAAAATCACCGTAAAGGCACGATGTAAAAAGTCTTTCGCCTTCTCCCACATATGTAACAGTACACTTCTAAAAGCGGGAATGCGATAAGCCGGCAACTCCATCACAAAGGGCATGGAATCCCCCTGAAACACCGTATGCTTTAATAATAATGCACTCAGAATCGCAACCACAATACCAAGCAGATATACGCTGATCAGTACCAAAGCCGCATGTTTGGGAAAGAAAGCGGCAGTAATCATACCATAGATGGGTAGTTTGGCACTGCACGACATAAACGGAGTCAAGAGAATTGTCAATTCACGATCGCGTTCACTGCTCAGTGTACGTGTCGCCATAATAGCCGGAACACTACAACCAAAACCAATGAGCATTGGCACAAAACTGCGGCCCGACAAGCCAATCCGTCTCAACAACTGATCCATGACAAACGCAACGCGCGCCATGTATCCACTGTCCTCCAATAAGGACAAGAAGAAAAATAGAATCACAATGATCGGCAAAAAGGAGAGTACGCTCCCCACACCGACACAAATACCATCCAAAATCAGCGAGGACAGCCATGGACTTATCGCATACTGTGCCATTACCTGCGCCAACCACTCACAAAAAACCGTGATGATCTGTTCCATGCCCTCCTGTAAATAAGCCCCAAATAAGGAAAAAGTCAAATAGAATATCAACACCATAATTCCGATAAAGATCGGAATGGCCGCATACTTATGCGTGAGCAGACGATCAATACGCTCACTGCGCAATTGTCCATAACTTTCATTCACCTTATGTACGCTCTCCCTACATACTTCCTCGATATAAGAATAGCGCATATCAGCCAAAGCTGCTTCACGATCCGTATCCAAAGAACGCTCCATACTGGTAACGATTTCCTCGATAATATGTACATCATCCTCATGTAGATTCAATGCCTGTCTCATTAGCGCATCTCCCTCCACCAATTTGGTCGCCGCAAAGCGTAGTGGATAAGGGCTATCCTGCGCATGATCTTCAATGATATGGGCAATTGCGTGAATGGCACGATGTACCTCACCTTTACAAAAATCACAATGGGGCAATTCGCTTGGGTGCTTTACCATTTGCTTCACCACCCGCACCAAATCGCCAATGCCGTTTTTGTGTGCCGCGGAAATGGGCACAACCGCAATGCCTAAGCGTTTGGATAAACCTTCTACATCAATGGAATTGCCGCTTTTCTTCACTTCATCCATCATATTCAAAGCGATCACCATCGGCACCTGAAGTTCCATCAGTTGTAAACTCAAGTATAAATTGCGCTCCAAATTGGTCGCATCCACAATATTGATGATCACATCCGGATGCTCCTGTAAAATAAAATCACGGGTGACGATTTCTTCACTTGTATATGGAGATAAACTATAAATCCCGGGCAGATCCACTAATGCGGCATCCTTGTAATCCTTCATAATGCCAACTTTTTTCTCCACTGTTACGCCGGGGAAATTGCCGACATGTTGATTACTGCCGGTTAAAGCATTGAACAAGGTGGTTTTGCCGCTATTTTGATTACCCGCCAGTGCCAATAGCACCTGTGCCATCGCGCATCACCTCAATCTCTATTTTAGCCGCATCCTCTTTGCGGATGCTTAACATATAACCGCGCAGCGATAGTTCCATCGGATCACCCATCGGCGCAATCTTTTTTACCATTACCTTTGTTTTCGGTGTTAAACCCATATCAAGCAAACGTCGCCGCAATGCACCACTCCCCCCAACTTGTAAAATTATCCCACCGCTCCCCGGCTGTATTTGATCCAGTGTCATTTCATCATCCCTATCTATCACAAAAAGTTAGCACTGTCTAACATATGGCAATATTTTACCGCAAATAATGCAGATATGCAAGTACAAACAACAAGGAAATAAAAAAACAAATACCATTCCTTTCGCTGCTTCCTCATAACCATCATCATAGTTTATCTGTGCGCATTCGCTACAACGCTTACGCACTTGTACATAAGATAGTGCAAGCATGAACATGCGATAAGGAGGTAAACATAATGCGTAGTTATCACTATGATCCACAAAACGTGGCGCGAAGGAAGAATTATGAACATGTGCCTTCCCACAATTCATTCAATTGTCACCATGATAAAATGAAAGGCACATCTGATTCACTTCCCCATGATATTCATCGTGAACCCATCGCAATGGCCTATGTCCCTACCCAACAATGGCGAGACATTGTAAATGCACAGGATGGATTTCACACCGGTACAATTTTTCGTGAACTCATGAAACCGTTAGCGCCTTTCGTGATGAAACGGGGTGATCATGCATGAAAAGCAGACAGGAACTGATGCAGGATATTCAAATATTGGACTTCGCTATACAAGAAGCTGCCCTATTTCTAAATGCACATCCTGACAATGAGGAAGCCATGCAATATTATCAAAGACATCGTGAATATAAGGATAAAGCCACCGCTATCTATGAACGCTGTTACGGAGCATTATCAAATCGCTCCAATTTAAACAGCACGTGGGAATATGTCAATGGGCCATGGCCTTGGGAAGGAGTGGATAACACATGTGGAACTATGAAAAACGACTCCAATTTCCGGTAGCGATTCAGCACAGTGATCCTGCCTTTGCGAATATTCTGATCACGCAATTGGGTGGAGCGGATGGCGAATTATCCGCAGCGCTACGCTATATGAGCCAGCGTTATACCATGCCATTTCCACAGTTGAAAGCAATGCTTACCGACATCGCCACTGAGGAATTGGCACATGTGGAAATCATTTCTGCCATGGTATATCAACTCACGCGCAATCTTACACCAACACAGATTAAGGAAGCTGGTTTTGCGGCTTATTTCGTTGATCATACCACCGGTATCTATCCGCAAGCCGCAGCCGGTTTCCCTCATACAGCCGCATTCTATCAATCCAAGGGTGATCCGATCGCTGATCTCATGGAGGATATGGCTGCCGAACAAAAAGCCCGTGTCGTATATGATAATCTGTTGCGCTTAGCAAGCGATGAAGATGTCATAAAAGTGCTGCGCTTTCTGCGCCAACGCGAAATCGTTCATTTCCAGCGCTTCGGTGAAGCATTGGGTATTTTACAAAACCATTTGAATCCAAATAACTATTATGCGTTTAACCCTTCCTTTGATATGAGGAAAGTTAAACAAACGATCCCATACTTCGCTCAGATGAGTAATCAAAACAATTGCTTGGAAGATGTTCCTCCTTATCAATAGAGCGTAATACGCTCAAAAAAAAGACGACATAAAAGCGCAGACTAAGTTTGTTGCTCAGTCGTCTTTTTCACTTTTTTGATTGAAATTACACGATGCATCCAACCAAAACTAAAAGACGCATAAGATTTTACCACAAAGTACAAAAAACACTTGCTTTTTTTCGTTATTCTTCGTACAATAATAAGGCATCGGGATATAGCACAGCTTGGTAGTGCGCTTCGTTCGGGACGAAGAGGTCGCAGGTTCAAATCCTGTTATCCCGACCATTGAAACTATCAAAGTCCTTATTCAAAGGACTTTTTTATTGCCTTGACCGTATTCAAAAAGGAAGCCATGATTTCCTTTTTTTGCTTTCAATCGCTATAACTTCTTATGCCGACCGATACAGCATAACGCTGCAAATTTAAGTTATTGTTTAAAGCATTGGAGCATCTTGTCGATAAGTTAAATGGAAATAATACAATGAACAGTATCGAACAATATGCTGATTAAACTAATGCACGACGCACACAGTGTCCATATAGCATTATATTTCTTTTCACTCATACAATCATTATTCTATCGAGGTGCAACAAAAACACAGAAGGAAACCTCCTGTGCCTAATCCTCTAAGCGTTCGATTCCAATGCCGATCAAACCCGGACCGGTATGCACACCCAAAGCCGGAGAGATCTGCGAACTGATGAATACTTCATACCCACGCAACGCCTCTTTCATCGTTGTTTCTACCGCTGCGGCCAATTCCGATGCACCGCCATGACATACCGCTAAATGAATGCGCGGATGGCCTTGTGCATAGGCTTTCGCCAGTTCTATCGTCCGCGATATGGACTGCTTGCGCCCACGTACTTTTGTCACCGTATAGTAGACCCCCTCTTCATTACATGAGATCACCGGTTTTAGATTCAGCGCATTCCCTAATAAGGAAGCCACTAAGCCGATGCGACCGCCTTTTTGCAAATATTCCAGCGTTTCCACCACAAAGAAGATCTTGACATTTTTAATATCCCGTTGCAGTTTTTCCTGTATTGTCGAAAAAGAAAGTCCCTGTTCGATATAGCGTGCTGCCTGAATCGCATGAAAGCCCGCTCCAATCGCAATATTCTTGGTATCCAAGATGAAGATTTCCATACCTTCATACGTATCCGCAATCAAATGGATCAAATTATTCGTACCGCTCAAACCGCCGGACAAGGTTATCACAATCAATTGTTCATAACCATCGGCCTTGATTTGATCTAATTTGTGCAGAATTTGTTCCCCATCCGGCAATGAGGTTTTGGGAATTTCCTGCCCCATGCGCTCATATACCTCCTGCGGTGTAATATCTACACCATCCAAATACTCGTGATCGTGATAAATAATCTTTAACGGTAGAATATACAGTCCATATTGCTGAACAAGATCGGCGGGAACATCACAACAACTGTCCGCCAATACCGCAATGCGCTTATGCTTTGTGCTCATTCATCTTTTCCTCCTGCTTCTGACTTCTTTGCAGATATACAATTTTTTGGGCAACTAACTTTTGTGCCAAAGCCTGCGCCGCCATCTTGACCACCATTTCCCCATAGGCAATCTCCTCATATGCGCCCAATGCCTCCTGCTTTAAAATCTGTGCGGCACAGCGCTCAAATGCCTTTTCCTGTTCTTCGCAATACAAGTTATACGCATGATGTGTGCCGCTGAGTTTTGCCTGATAAGCAATCCCATCCCGTACCTCTGCGATCGTTAAAATCTGTTTTAACAAGGTAATCGCAACCAGATAGGCTATATGTTCCTTGTGATACTTCTTTTTGATTGGCTTGGGAATCAGTTTCAGTTTCACATAATTGTTAATCATTGCCGGCGTCATGATCGTACTCTTGCCATCATGCAAAATATTCAAATAGCGCTCTAACAAGGTAATGACCTGATCCATATAGAGATCAAAATCCGGCAATTCATCCCAGCGCGGTAAATGATAGTTTTGCAGGCAGGAAGCAAACTCTTTTAACTCCTGCATGGCCTTTTCATCCACAATGCCACCTCCATTTGCTTATAGTATAATATAGTTTCAATTATTAGTCAATCTAGTTTTGATAACTAGATATAAAAATAGTAATAATTATGAGTTGTGAGATGCACAGGTTAGCGATGGATTAGCAAAGGAGACCAAATATGTGCTTAGGTTGAAATGGTGTTGATTGGTAAACATGAGGAACGAGAATATAAAAAGCGGATCGCTCCGCTTTTCTTTGCATGTGATTAACGATTCATCCAAGCCTCATCATTGGGATCTTGTTTCCAAGCATTCAATTTATCCAGATCGCTTTGCCTGATTTCATTTCGTGCAAGGGCTGTTTGAATCAATGTATCATAATCCGATAAAGTCGCATAAGGACAATTCAAATCCGCAAAGGTTTTCGCTGCCTGCGGCAATAAATAGGTAAAGATTGCGACAACACCCAATACCTCAGCGCCGGCCTCACGCAGTGCTTCCACTACGCCTTGTACCGAGCCACCGGTAGAGATCAAATCCTCAACGATGACGACTTTGTCACCTTTCTTTAATTTACCCTCAATCTTGTTTCCCTTACCGTGATCCTTGTTGGAAGAACGAACATATCCCATTGGCAAATCCATATCCTGTGCGCACATTGCGGCCCATGAGATACCTGCCGTAGCGGTTCCCATCAACACCTGTGCTTCGGGATATTCTTTTTGAATCAATGCGACGAATGCCTTTACGACCGTGCTTCGATGTGCCGGGAAAGATAAGGCCAAACGATTATCACAGTAAATGGGACTCTTGATTCCGCTTGCCCATGTATAAGGCTCATTGGGACGTAATGAAACAGCCTTCATCTCCAATAGATTATTCGCGATTATACTGCTTGTATTCATGTTATTTACCCTCCATAGTTGCTTCAATCTCATGATAAACGGCGACACTGTCTGCGGCCTTGGTAATCGAGCGCCCCACTACGATATAATCACAGCCTTGCTCATACGCATACTGCGGGGTTGCCACACGCTTTTGATCATCCTTAGAATCCGAGGCCAGTCGGATACCGGGCGTAACAGTCAAGAAATCAGCGCCGCATACCTCATGAATTGCCTTTGCCTCATGTACGGAACAAACCACACCGTCCAAGCCGCTTTCTTTAGCCAGTTTCGCGTAATGCAAAACGCAGTCCTGCACACTACCGGGGATACAAAGTTCCTCATTCATCGCTTCCTGTGAAGTAGAAGTCAACTGCGTGACCGCAATGCACAATGGCCGTTTGCCATCTTTTGCCCCTTCATTTAATCCTTCAATCGCTGCTTTCATCATTGCACTACCACCTGCCGCATGCAGATTCACCACATCGACATCCAATTTAGCGAGATTCTTCATCGCCTGCTTTACTGTATTGGGAATATCATGCAGTTTCAAATCCAAAAAGATGCGATGCCCCATAGCCTTGACTTCACGAATGATCTCAAAGCCAAAGGAATAGGTCAATTCCATTCCGATTTTTACATAGATCGGCTCCTTGAATTTTAATAAAAACTCATACACTTCTTTGCGCGTAGAGAAATCCAGCGCTACCATTGTCTTACTCATTGTTCCAACTCCTTCCAACGGCTTCTTTTACGGAGGACAAACCGTATGTTTTCAGTGCCTCCCTCAATTCATCAATGATGCGGATACAACAGAATGGATCCACAAAATTATACATACCTACTTCAACTGCGCTCGCTCCGGCATACAGATACTCCAGCACATCCTCCCCACAGGTGATACCACCAACACCAATGATGGGAATATGCACCTTTTGCGCAGTTTGATAAACCATCCGTAAGCCGACCGGTTTAATCGCCGGGCCACTCAAGCCGCCGGTCACATTGGCCAATAAAGGCTTGGCACTTTTTAAATCCATCCGCATTCCCATCAGCGTATTGATCATAACCAAACCATCCGCTCCCGCTGCTTCCACCGCCTGTGCGATTGCGACAATATCCGTTACATTAGGCGACAGTTTCACCCAAACCGGCTTTGTGGCAGCCGCTTTGCACATGCGTGTTACCTTTGCGGCCAACTCTGCTTGTGTGCCTAAGCCAATCCCTCCATGTTTCACATTGGGGCAACTGATATTCAGCTCATATGCCTTGATGACAGGCTGATCATTCAGTTTGCGGATGACCTCTACATAGTCCTCCTCGCAGGCACCGGCCACATTGGCGATGATCTCGGTATCAAACTGTGCCAGCCAAGGAAGTTCTTTCGCGATAATGACATCCACCCCGGGATTCTGTAAACCGATCGCATTCAGCATACCCCCTTCACATTCCGCCACACGCGGCAATTCATTGCCAAAACGCGGCTGTGGGGTTGCGCTTTTGATCGCAATGCCGCCTAAACGGCTTAAATCATACAACTGCGCAAATTCACGACCGAATCCAAAGCAGCCGCTGGCCGGGATGATCGGATTTTTCAGATGCAGCCCCGGCAATTCCATGGACAGATCAATTAGACTGCTCATACCAGCACCACCTTTCCGATCGCAAATACCGGTCCTTCCTTACAAATGCGATGATACATATCCGCCTCATGGCGATCATGCGCTACACAAGCCATACATGCCCCCATGCCGCAAGCCATACGTGCTTCCAAGGAAAAGTACCCTTCTGTATATCGCTGTTCCAGTGCTTTTAACATTGGCAGCGGCCCACAGGCACAAACAAAATCAGACGTAATATGAGCCTGCGCAATCGCATCCAACACCGTTCCTTGAACACCGTAAGAACCATCCATTGTCGCCACAACCACATGACAGCCTAAGTCTTGAAATTCCTGTTCATAGAATACGGAAACACGATCATTGAAGCCA
This sequence comes from Erysipelotrichaceae bacterium, assembly GCA_022799495.1. Classification (GTDB taxonomy): domain Bacteria; phylum Bacillota_I; class Bacilli_A; order Erysipelotrichales; family Erysipelotrichaceae; genus C-19. The sequence goes on from JAAWON010000001.1 coordinate 19,149, forward strand.
AGCACCACATCCACACGGCTTCCTTGCGCACGATAACGCTTAGCCAGTTCATACAGCGGCGGTACTCCTACTCCTCCCCCAACGATCAATACCGCATCTTTCTGTTCGATCGGATAACCGTTACCCAAAGGTCCAAACACATCCAATGTGTTTCCCGCTTCACATTTGCTCAATGCCTTCGTGCCTTTTCCCACCACCTTATATATGATGGTGAAACGATCCGCTTCCACCGCACAAATACTGATTGGACGACGCAGTGTAAATCCTTGAACGGCAATGTTTACAAATTGTCCGGCCTGCATCTTTGCTGCATAAGAGGTATGTACTACCATGCGATAGGTTGCTTGCGCAATCTGTTCATTGCTTATAATTTCACACAATTCACTTTTCATAAGTTCCTCCTTTCTTGCCTATCTCTTTCTTGCGCTTCTTATTTGCGTAATTACTCCTCCAACTCATTCATGGAAACGGCGGAGAAGCTCAACGATTCCGCCACGCGCAGCATCGCTCTTGCGGTATCCAGTGAAGTAAAGCAGGAGATATTGTTTTCAGCGGCAGTGCGGCGGATGAGAAAGCCATCCTTAGATACACTGCTTGCCTGTGACATCGTATTGATGACCAGTGATACCCTGCCCATGCGAATTAAATTCAATACATTGATTTCAGGATCTTCACCGATTTTAATCGCATCATGCACATCAATACCGTGTTCTCGCAGATATTGCGCGGTGCCACTCGTCGCATAGATGCCATATCCAATCGCATAGAAGCGCTTGGCAATATGCGCCGCTTCTTCTTTATCCTGATCCGCAATCGTCATTAAGACATTGCCGCGATCCGGTACTTTCACCCCACTGGCAATCAATGCTTTATACAAGGCTTTCTCCAGCGTTACATCACCACCGAGTGCCTCACCGGTGGATTTCATCTCCGGTCCTAAGGTTGTATCGACACTGCGCAGTTTCGCAAAAGAGAAAACCGGTGCTTTCACAAAGATCCGTGTACCTTCCTTGCCAATGCCTTCCTCATAGCCTTGTTGCGCCAAGGATTCCCCCAAAATACAGCGCGTCGCCACATTCGCCATCGCCACATGCGTAATCTTGCTTAAGAACGGAACAGTGCGTGAGGAGCGTGGATTGACCTCTAAAACATAGACCTGTTCTTGGCGATCCACGATAAATTGAATATTGAATAAACCGATAAAATGAAATCCTTTACCGATACGGATGGCATAATCCACAATGGTATCCTTGACCGCCTGTGAAATGGTCTCACTGGGATACACGGAAATACTGTCACCGGAATGGACCCCGGCACGCTCAATGTGTTCCATGATGCCCGGGATATATACATGTTCCCCATCCGCAATCGCATCAATCTCCACTTCCTTACCGATGATGTACTTATCTACTAAAATCGGCGCATCATGACTGATTTCTTTCACCGCGGAGGCCATATAAATACGTAAATCCTCATCATTGTATACAATTTCCATCGCCCTTCCGCCTAGCACATAGGAAGGACGCACCAAGACCGGATAACCGATACGCTTCGCGATTGCCAAAGCCTCCTCAACTTTCGTCGCTGTCTCACCCAAAGGCTGAGGAATCTGTAGTTGCTGTAACATCTGTTCAAATTCATGACGATCCTCGGCACGATCAATATCCTTAAGCGAAGTACCCAGAATTTTTACTCCGCGCTGTACCAGCCCATCCGCCAAATTGATCGCCGTCTGTCCACCAAACTGTACAATGACGCCCAAAGGCTGTTCCAGCTCGATCACATGCATGACATCCTCTAAGGTCAATGGCTCAAAATACAGTTTGTCAGAGATGGTGAAATCAGTAGATACGGTCTCCGGGTTATTGTTGATAACGATGGCTTCATAACCGCATTCGCGCAAAGTCATCACACAGTGTACCGTCGCATAATCAAACTCCACTCCCTGACCGATGCGAATCGGGCCGGATCCTAAGACGATGATTTTCTTTTTATCAGAAGGGACAGATTCATTTTCCTGCTCATACGTGGAATAGAAATAAGGTGTTACACTCGCAAATTCCCCGGCACAGGTATCTACCATTTTATAGACCGGAATCACATGATGTGCACGACGCAGATCATAGAGATCGCTTTCCTTCATCTGCCAATTACGGGCAATATAAGAATCCGCAAAACCATTTTCTTTCAATCTGCGCAATAAGGCAATGTCCTTAGGTTGTTCGCGCATTTCCTGTTCAAGCGCAATCATATCCTTAAATTTATGCAGGAAGAAAGGATCGATCCAAGTAAGCGCATAGATTTGATTCAGTGATTCTCCTCTTCTAAGTAACTCACAAATCACAAATAAGCGCATATCATCTTGAACCTTAACTCGTTCCCACAGTTCTTGTGTCGTAAGCGCAGAAATATCCGCGTGTTCGATATGATCGCACTTTAACTCCAAGGAACGAATCGCTTTCAAGAAACTCTCCGCAAAGGTGCGCCCAATGGCCATGACCTCTCCGGTTGCCTTCATCTGTGTACCCAAGCGGCGATCCGCATGGGTGAATTTATCGAAGGGGAAACGCGGCAGTTTTGTCACAATATAATCTATTGCCGGTTCAAAACATGCATAGTTGGCATTTGTAATCGGATTGATAATTTCATCCAAACTCAACCCGACAGCGATCTTTGCGGCCAAACGGGCAATCGGAAATCCGGTCGCCTTAGAGGCCAATGCGGAAGAACGCGATACTCTGGGATTGACTTCAATCACATAGTAACGAAAACTCTGGGGATCAAGTGCCAACTGAACATTACAGCCACCGCATAATTTCAACGCACGAATGATTTTTAAACTCGCATTGCGCAGCATTTGATGTTCCCGATCACTTAATGTCTGACAGGGCGCAACGACGATGGAATCACCGGTGTGAATCCCTACCGGATCGACGTTTTCCATATTACATATTACAATCGCATTGTCCTTATGATCGCGCATCACTTCATATTCGATTTCCTTATAGCCTGCGATACTGCGTTCTATCAAGCACTGATGAACTGGTGAAAGTTTTAAACCGTTGTCGCAAACTGTTCGTAATTCTTCCTCATTGTCAACGAAACCACCGCCGGTACCGCCTAATGTATAAGCCGGGCGCACAACCAGTGGATAACCGATTGTTTGGGCAAAAGCCAAGGCTTCATCGACCGTGTGCACAATCTCACTTTCCGGCACCGGTTCATGAATTTCATGCATCAACTCGCGAAACAATTCACGATCTTCCGCCTGATTGATCGCCCGCAAATCCGTTCCTAATACCTCCACATGATATTCATCCAAGATACCTGCATTTGCCAGTTCAACGACCAGATTTAAGCCTGTTTGTCCGCCTAAACTGCCTAAAATCGCATCAGGACGTTCTTTATAGATGATACGGCTGGCAAATTCCAAAGTCAGTGGCTCAATGTAGACACGATCAGCGACTGCCGTATCGGTCATAATCGTGGCTGGATTGGAGTTCATCAAAATGACCTCATATCCCTCCTCGCGCAGCGATTGACAAGCCTGTGTTCCGGCGTAATCAAATTCCGCTGCCTGACCGATGACGATCGGACCGGAACCGATCACCAAAATCTTTTTGATATCTGCTCGCTTACTCATCCTTACTTTCCCTCCTGTTCCATCAATTCAATCAATGTATCGAAGATTCCATTGGCATCCTCCGGACCGGGGGAAGCCTCAGGATAAAACTGAACGCCCATGACAGGATAGCGCTCATGCATGAACCCCTCAACCAAATCATCATTAGGAGCGCTGTGCGTGATTTTCAATCCACTGCTCACAAGGCTTTCTTTCACAACCGCATAGTCATGATTATGTTCCGCAAGTAAGATTTTGCCACTGCGCATATCCTTTACCGGACCACTGCCATGATGGCCATAATGCAGTTTATAAGTATCTGCGCCACAAGCCAAGGCGATGAGCTCATGCCCCAAGCCAATTCCAAGCATCGCTACTTTTCCCATTAACTCACGCAATACGCAGATCGCTTTTTGCATATCTTTGGGATCACCGGGACCGCTGCTGATCACAACCCCATCCGGATGCAGTGCCATAATCGCATCCGCTTTGGTATCATAAGGAACGACCACCAAATCACAACTGCGTTTTGTCAGTTCTCTGATGATACCGTGTTTCACACCAAAATCCATGAGAACGACTTTATGACCACGGGCAGGAATCGGAAACGGCTTCTGTGATGCGACACGCTGTACTTGATCATGCAAGGGAGATTGTGCACGCAATTGTTTGAGCAGCGCTTCCACATCCGCATCACCATCTGCCATAACTGCGCGCATTGTCCCCTGTGTTCTAAGTTTGCGGGTAATCGCACGGGTATCAATATGACAGATGCCGGGAATATGCTTTAGTTTCAAAAACGCATCCAAATCCATATCACAGCGGAAATTAGAGGGCGTTGTGCAATATTCTTTCACCACAAATCCAAATACCGCCGGATCCAAACTCTCAAAATCATCACGATTGATGCCATAATTACCAATTAGCGGATAAGTCATCAAAACAATCTGACCACAATATGCAAGATCGCTCAAAATCTCCTGATAACCGCTCATACTGGTATTGAAGATCAATTCGCCGACTTTATATTCATCTGCGCCAAATCCCAAGCCCTCATACACACTGCCATCTTCTAATAAGAGTAATCGCTTTTTCATTTTTCGTCCTCCTTACGGTATACGATACGACCGGATACGATCGTCATATAAGTTGTCCCAAATACATTCCATCCGCCAAAAGGTGTATTATGGCCTTTGGAGTAAAAATGATCCGGATCAATGCTTTCCTGTGTATGTAAATCAAATAAAGCCAAATCGGCCGCATAGCCTTCTTTCAGCACCCCTTTACGATGCATGCGAAAGCGCTTGGCCGGGGCGAAACTCATCAGTTCCAACAACCGTGCTAAACTGATGATACCCTGCTTTACCAAATGCGTATAAAGTAAGGCAAAGGATGTTTCCAAACCGACGATGCCAAAGGGTGCCTTTACCATCCCCAACGCTTTTTCCGCTTGTGTATGCGGCGCATGATCACTGGCAATCAAATCAATCACACCGCTTTGAATCCCTTCCATCAAAGCCTGTTGGTCTTGCTTGGTACGCAGTGGTGGATTCATTTTATAATTAGCATCTTGAGACATATCCAATTCATTCAATAAAAGATGATGGGCACTTACCTCACCGCTGACATCCGCACCGCTTTCTTTTGCTTGTTTTAACAATGCCACACTTTCCTTGGTGCTCATGTGACAGATATGGTAATGAGCTTTCGTCTGTTGGGCAAGCAGGAGATCGCGCTTGATCGGTTCGTATTCACAGGCACTTGGAATTCCTACTAGTCCCCACTGATTGGCCTGTTCCCCCGCATGAATACAAGCATTTGGCTTACGATAACGCATATCTTCGGTATGCGCCGCCAGTAATATATCATGAGCGGCGCTTTGGCGCATCGCTTCCAACATGATTTCATCCGATGCCACACCCACACCATCATCACTGAATGCGTGAATCCCCATTTTTTTCAACGCCGCAAAATCAACTAAGGTTTCTCCTTGTTCGCCTTTTGTGATGGAGGCATAAGGGAGAACATGAACTTGCGCTTGTTGGGCAAGCAGTGTTTGATAACTTTCCATGCATTTTGGATCATCGGGAACCGGATTCAAATTGGGCATGGCCATAATCGTGGTAAATCCACCATGCGCCGCCGCCATTGTGCCACTGGCAATCGTTTCCTTATGCGTATATCCCGGCTCACGCAAGTGCACATGAACATCAATTAGTCCCGGCGCAAGCAAACAGCCGTGTGCCTCAATCACCTGCGCTTTGTCCTCCTCTATCTGTGCTGCGATTTTTAAAATGCCGCTTTCATCCAGCAATACATCGCGTTGTATCAATTCATTATCACGAGGGCAGATCAATGCCCCCTTAATCAGGATCTTACTCATAGTGTTCTCCTTTACTCGAAGTGATAACCAAAGGCGCGTTTCAATACTGCCTTGCGCACCAAGACGCCATTGCTCATCTGCTTGAAGATGCGGCTTTTTTCACTCTCTACCAATGCATCTGCGATCTCCACACCGCGATTGATCGGTGCAGGATGCATGACGATAGCATGTGGCGCTAAACGATCATAGCGTGCTTGGGTTAAACCATACGCACTTAAGTATTGTGCTTTACTCAATTTCATCACCTCAGCGTGACGCTCATGTTGCACCCGCAGCATCATTACCACATCACCCCAGCGCATCAAATCATCTACATCGCTGGTATCCGTCTCAGCGATATATTCGCGGGGACCACCAAAGCGCACCTCGCCACCCAACAATGCCATCGCTTCTTTCATAGAATGCGCAACGCGACTATGGGCAATATCGCCAATGATCGCAACTTTAATCCCTTCAAAGTGTCCAAATTCCTGATAAATGGTAAGCAGATCCAATAAGCACTGGGTCGGATGATTGCCTTTTCCATCACCGGCATTGATGATGGGGATATCAAGCCCCTGTAACTGCTTGAAATACGCATCTTGCGGATGACGTATCACCAAAGCATCATAGCCGATACTGGCAAACGTCTTAACTGTGTCATACAGACTCTCGCCTTTCTCCACACTGCTGCCTTGGGCACTGAAATGCTCCACGCGGCAATTCAACTGATGTTCGGCACTGGCAAAGGAATAATGCGTACGTGTACTCGGCTCAAAAAAAAGATTAGCAATCAGTTTCCTTTCCGGAAATTGCCAATCTCGCTGATCGAATAGAAAAGCCTGTGCATCATTTAAGATTGCGAAAATCTCATCCTTTGTCAAATCCGCAATTCTAAACAAACTCTGATTCATACAACTGCCTCCTTCTTTGTCCTATAAAAAAGGACCTGTTGGATATACAAAAGGACCTAGGCTGTACATACATGTTCTCACCCTTGATGACCTCACAGGATCATGTTAAAGGACCTTTTATTCGTTACTATTCTACCACATGCACTGTTATTGTACAAGTAGTAAGCAAATTTTTTATGAATAAAACAGCGAATATATTCCATGACAAAATGCGTATATAAGCAAATTGCATCTTATGCTGGAGAAGTCACTTTGACATAAGAAATGGCTTGCCTATGTGGAGGTAGTTGATAAAACGGCATTGTTTTGTTTGTTCGTGCAGGATTGCTTGTTTGGGTAATCAAAAGGCCTGCCTTGCGACAGACCGATTTGTTTGTTCAAAGATGTGTACGGATATTATGATTCGCAGTTTTCACAACCGTTGTCACCGCAACCGCCATCCCCACAGCCGCTGCATCCACCGCAACCACTTTGTTGGGCAAGTTGCGCTTCATACACAAGGGTATCAATGACAATACATTCGATTTCCACTTTTACATCCTTGGGCAAACGTGCCACTTCGACACAACTGCGCGCAGGATATGGCTCTTCCAAATAGGAACCATACACCTCATTCAAACGATTGAAGTCATTCAAATCAGCGACAAAAATCGTTGTTTTCATAATGTGACGGAAATCCAATCCCATATCATTCAGTACTGCCTGAATGTTCTTCATAACCTGATGGGTTTGTTCTTCAATGGTCGTACCAACCACTTCACCACTGATCGGATCCAAAGGAATCTGGCCGCTCAAGTAAACAAAGTCACCAAGTTTTACTGCGGGCGTATAAGGGCCCAGCGCTTTCGGCGCATTCTCCGGTTTCACCGGCTTAATAAATACGTTCATGTCGTTACCTCCTAGTCCAGCAACTCATCCTCTTGCGGGGACAAGATCTGTAATTCAATCCGCGATGCCATACCATCCTCGGTTTCCAATACTTTTATTTCAAAGTTCTCAAAGGCAATTTCACGCCCTTTACGAACCTTTTTATGGTGATTCAATTCAAAGACCCAAGCCGCAAAACTGCGCGCTTTGGTTTTCGGTGGTTCCTGATCCTCGACATAGGAATCAAAGAAATCAAGCAGTCCAACTTTACCGTCAATTTCAAAGGTATGCAGGCCAATTTCCACTACATGATGCGGTAAGGTATCGTATTCATCATAAATCTCACCCACCAATTCCTCTAGTACATCCTCTAAGGTGATGATTCCGACAAATACATGCGATGTTAAGCTCTCCTGCACAATGGCCAAATGTTCCCGGGATTTTTGAATATCCTCCAATACATCCGGCAATTTTTTACGTTGATTCACAAACACCGGATCGCACATCAAATCACGTATGACGATTTCTTGATTGCGCAGCATGGCATCCAACACATCACGAACCCGCAGGATTCCCACTACCTCCGTTGTCTCATAAGACAAGATCGGCAGTCTGGATAACTTATGTTCTGCCAGCACTGCTTTTAATTGTTCAAAACTGGCATTATCATATAGGAACACCACCTGATCGCGCGGCACCATCACGTCGCGAACACTCTTATCGTCAAACTCAATGACGCTTTCAATCAATTCACGTTCCTCTTGTTCCAGCACACCTTCCTGCTCGATTGTCGAAACAATTTCCAACAGTTCATCCTCAGTAGCCGTTACCTGTTCAATATCCATCCGTTTTTCCCAGTGGGTTTCGATTTTTTCCACTAGAATTGTGATAGGACGAAATACAAACACAAGCAAACGCATCGGATGTGCCATCCACAAAGAACATTCCAGCGCTTTTGCCTTGGCGATGATCTTAGGCGCAACCTCACCGAACATCAAAATCAATACGGTCATCACACCGGTGGCCGCACCGACTCCGGCACTGCCGAAAATCTCGGTAAATACCATGGTCAAGATACTGGTTGCGAGAATGTTCACAATATTATTACCGATTAAAATCGTTGTAATCAAGGCGGTGAATCTTTTTGTGTTGTTATAGGCGGTTTTTGCTCGTTTATCACCATTTTTAGCCATTTGCTTCAAACGAATTTGATTAACCGAACTATACGCCGTCTCCGTAGATGAAAACAATGCCGAAAAAACAATCAAAATACCCAAAATAATCAAAAGACCTATGTGCGAACTGTCCAAAACTTACCACTCCCTATAATATTTCTCCTGATTCGCTAACAGTTTTTCTCGTCGGCGTCGATAAAACTTCATCAAAAACCAGACGAGCCACGAGGTTGGAAATGCCATTAACAATGCAAAGGATAAATAATCGCTAATACATTCCAGCATACGCTCACCTCTTGCACTATATTATACTTGAATTTTATAAAATTTCAATCACAACACTTGTTTTCTTCGCTTTGCTTGATCTTTGTTCTAGCGTATTTGCATGTGCTGTTCGCTTAGGAAAGCAGCAAATTCATCCGCATCAGCCATTGCATCAAGTGCCCCTGCACGGGTGGTCGTCAACGCCCCATAAGCATTCGCAAAACAAAGATAACGCATTAGTTGAGCCTGCGTCAACTTGGTAAGATCATGAATACCCTCCCGTAATAAACAATAAAGAAATGCTCCGATAAAGGCATCACCAGCCCCAGTGGTATCGCGTACCTCCACGCTTAAACCTGCTGTATCGGCAGACAACGACTTGCTGTAAGCACAAGCACCCTGCGCCCCCTTTGTATAAATAATTATCTTAACATGACCGCAAAACAACTGATCCAGTGCCATTTCAATCTGATTGGTTCCACACAGAAAAGCCAATTCCTCATCGGAAATTTTTAAAATATCCGCTTTTGGGATAAATTCCCAAACGCTTTGTTTTAATGCCGCTAAATCGTTCCATAAGGACGGACGCAGATTGGGATCAAAACTGATTAGCATTTGTCGTTCACGCGCCATTTCAATGATTCGCTCATGGGCATGTTTCATTGGGGCTTCCACCAACGATACGCTGCAAAAATGCAAAATCCCACACGCATCCAGCATTGTATCCTGAAGCGCATCCGGCTCCAGCATCAGATCTGCACAATTGCGCCGATAAAACTGAAAATCACGATTTCCATCTGCGGCTAACGACACAAAAGCAAGTGCCGTATCCGCGCTGTCACTGCGCAGAATATGGGTGGTATCTATTCCTATGCGGGCACAGCACTCCACGATATAATCGCCAAAAGCATCCGCTCCCAACTGCGTCAAAAGCCGGGCTGGAGCGCCTAATTTCGCACAAGCACCTGCCACATTAGCCGGCGCACCACCTGCAACACGCTGAAAACAATCCACATCTTTCAAACGTTTCCCTTTTGTTTGCGGAATAAAATCATTGAGTGCCTCACCGATTGCACATAAACCCTGCATACCGCCACTTCCTTTCCCATTTATCGCTATCATTATAGCGAATCACATATACTTTTTCAAATATCAGATTAAATCCAAATAGGCTATATCAGGATATTAAATCTCTTCCTCTCCAAGTTTTAAAATCTTAAACAGCCGATTTCTTTTTAATAAATGCAAAGCACACCAAACAGCAAAATAAATCAATAGGATAATTACAGGTGATAATAATACCATAATCAAATAACAATAAATCGGCAATTCTATTCCTAAAACAGATAGGATCAATACAATAACAGCCACTTCTAATGATGTGATAAAAATTACTTTTGAACTTTCATGAAATAAAGCATGTAGGTGTGCACTGATTAAAACAGGTAAATCTTTAACCACCGCTGATAATACAGCCAAAGAGCCTTTTACATTACTCCAATAGATGTGTAACAAAAAACACAAAAATGCGATGGACAGCGTAGATAACAATACGAAAACAAAGAAGAATCCCTGTCGGTACGTATCCAATTTCGCCTGTTCATGGCTATGCGCATCCTCAATGATATTGCCAATATATAAGGACTTTTTAGCATAGGTCTCTCTTAACTTCGACATGATGGAAGTATCTTTGATCCAATACAACTTAGAGTCATCCCGCCACTCCTTCAGCATCCCTTTCGCTGATAAATAATTTTGCACATATTCCATATTGTAATATCCTTGAACAATATGCAATGCATCCGGTTCATTGACAATTCCTTCAATCACAAAAGGGATGGATACAAACGCTTCCTTAACCGGGATAACCAAAACAATGCGCTCTCCCAGACAAGTTTCTTTCCTATTCGCATTCAGTATTTCACAAAAATTTTGATTAACAACAATCCTATCTTGAAAAGGCTCTTTTTCTCCGGTAAAGGTCAATCGTTTCTGCATGTCCCTCATAGATTCATGAAAAGGAATAACATTAGGAGTTATAAACTCTCCATTTACCGATAATGGTTGAAATTGCGGAATAGGTTCCACTTCTGGTATATGGTTCAAAGATAATTCACTTTGTTCATCTAAGCGTGCTACATATACATCTGATTGATAAGTATCGTAACGAATCAATTTCAGCATCATACAAGCATAAGATTGAAATACGAAAAGGATCACAAGTAATAGAAACAACAAGCGTTGAAATAATATTTGACGAGATGATTGTACAATCTTTTCTGTTATTTGAAACAACGCTGATGGATTCAGTACACGAGATTCTGTATCCTTTAGTTCATGATCTGATATCTTATTATTTGATATTGGCTGTTTTTGTAAAATCAAATCATGTTTTTTTATTTCATAACAGATGGGATCATATTGCATAATCAAATCCGTTTCATGTGAAGTAATTATTATTATTTTATTTTTTGATTCCTTTTGCAAAAGTTCTATGACCGCTTGTCGGTTGACAGAATCCAAATACTCTGTCGGCTCATCAAACAGCAGGATATGACAGCCGCTAAGCAAAGTTTGCGCGATCGCCAAGCGCTGTCTTTGTCCGCGCGAAAGTTCTTTTGGATAATGATGCATAAGTTTCGTTAAGTCCAGACAGGATATGATCTCATTTAGCCTTTTTGTAGAATCACCGTTATATAAAATATCATATAGGGCCAGATTACTTTTTACATCCATTTCCTCAATCATTCTTTGGTTTTGTAAACTGTACGCAATACTTCTTCCTTCTAAATCAACAATTCCTTTGTCAGCCCTTTCGTATCCAGCAAGTATGTTTAATAATGTTGTTTTCCCGATTCCACTTTCTCCCTTTATCAAATACAGTCCGCATGTATCAATTTCTAAATTCATTTGATGAAACAAAATCAAAGATCCATATTTCTTAGTCAGATCTTTAATTTTCATTTTCTTCTCTCGCGTTTACTTAACAATACCAGAATTTCTGCATGAATAAAGAAACATACGATACATATCAATGCGAGCAAACTAGGATGAATCTTAAAGAAAGCATCATTTAATCTTGAAGCATACGTTTCAATTATCGGAAAAGCAACTAAAAACGCTGTTAAGTAATAGAATAACAATTCGATTCTCTTTACTTTTTGCATATCGTATCCAAACCGCTTTAGTATTCTTTGTTCTTTCGCATTTCGTTTTTGTAATAACCACTCGCTTACTACTACAATCAGTAATATGACAAGATAGGCTCCAAAAGAATATGTGTAAATCGTAACAGGACTTTGATAAATCGCAAATTCATGTTCAGGATAAACTTTAAATGCATTGTATTCTTTTGACCATACAAACTTGTTTCTATCATTTTCCAACAACTCATTCACAGTGCTGATCACACTGTTATTAGGCTCATCCAGTAATAAATTCAGAAACATGTGTTCCGGTAAATCGCTTTGAAACATATAACTGTCTGCTAAGAAACGATCATAAGCACCATTTAAAGTATACATGCGTGGACTGCGCTGACTATTCAAAGAAGTAATTCCACTGATTTTTACAGGATACATCGTACGCTCAACGATCATATCAATTTCATACGCATTAGGATAGGTATAAAATGATATTTCTTTCCCTATTAAATCTTCCATTTTTTGTAATTCCATTTTTTTAACATAATAATCTGCCGCTATTGTATCAATTATCACTTCTTGTTCCAATTTAGGATAATTCCCGGCAATTAGCGGCAATACTTCAATATCAAACATTTGAAATATCCGTAAGCGATGGTTATTGTAAAACTCTTTGCTATAAAGTTCCTTATCGAGACCTACACCTGATAGCATTGGCGCTATAAATTCCCATCCCTCATATCCGTTTTCCTTATCCTCTTTCACATATATTTTCCCTAACGTCTCCATAAGAAACGGACGATAAGTATAACCTTTTTCTTGTTCCTCTTGTTCTGCAAACGTAAGGTATAAATCAATATCCCATCCCCACTCATATCCTATAATGGATGGAGATCGTTCCTTCACTCGATTCAAATCATTTTGTGTATAAGTGTCGTATGTTACATATCCCATTTCATTGAATAACTTTGTTGAGACATAATCACATTTTCTTCATAAAACCATGCATCTTTTTGTCTTTGCGTAGAGTGAATATGACTAAAAAACATGGTTCCTCCAATCATGGTTAAAACCAATAGGATGCATACAATACAGCGAAATGCATGTTCAAAAAAGCGCGAATATAACAGTTGTAAAGATACAATAAACAGATGTTGATGCTTATGATTTGAAGAATCTATAGAAGTATTAAGAGAATGGATTTCTTTGGCTTTCATCACTTCAGTTATACCCGTATTTTCTAAGTGATAAATAGCATCCGCATACTCATCAAAGAATTTTTCATCATGACTGACTAAGATGATGCATTGTGTTTTACTTCTTTGTTTTAATTCTTTCATGATGATATGTGCATTTTCACTATCAAGTGATGCAGTTGGCTCATCACATATCAAATAATCACAAGGGACTAACAAAGCACAAGCAAACTGTACCCGCCGTTTTTGCCCTAATGAGAGATGTTTGATTTTTTTATTCTTCAAATGCTCAATTTGCAGAGTTTTCATTACATCATGAACTGCATTTTTATCTTTGCTTGAAAGATATAGATGCTGAATTACACGCAACGTTTCCAGCATCTCAATCTCTTGCTTTACGTATGAAACACTGCCCTCCTGATCCACCTGTCCATCAAAATCTGTATCCTCATGTGCCATAATATTTAACAATGTCGTTTTACCGACACCACTATCTCCAGAAATTACATATAAACCACTATTTTGAATAGATAATTCTACATTTTCTAATGCGACTACAGTACTATTCTGATTATGATAAATTTTTGATTTTATGATAACTTTCATAATTGACTCCTCTTTAAATAGTATTTATACACCATTTTTCCCTTTGACTTGATATTCGTATAATAAATGAACTAAATGCAAACCTATATTCTTTAGGCTATCTCACGTACACTTTCATTATTATTATCTTGTTTTCCCTAGTGATCGATTTTTTCTAATTCTGAACTTTTTTGATAAAAAACAAAGAATTTATGAGCACCAAAGCAGACAATACTATATGCTTTGATAAACAACTCACTTTCCCCAAGAAGGAGTTTCAGAAATGATATAACTTCCTGTAAAAGAGATATTCTTGACTATGAAGGTGTATTTACGCTTACTTCCGCCATCATCAAAACGACATGTACGATTACCGTTGCTATTACCGCATTCTTTCCTTGAAAGTCCCCACAAATCATTTGCAATGGTACCATTTGTAACATGTACAGTATGCCTTATACGAGTGTTATCAAAGCCTCCTTGAATGTAATAATGGAGTTGTGATCCATATCCATTACTATACCCCATTGGTGAACCAATAATTTCAGTTTCTTTCCAGCCATCTGATCGACCCTCAACTGTATATGGAAGAATTTCATGATTGGCAGATACATTAACAATTCCTGAAATACCGATTGCGAATAATACGATAAAGCACAAAAGAAACAATCTTTTAAACATACAATCACCTCCCAACTTCTATTTTTAATTCTTCAGTAAGCGCTTTCATACCTTTATTACAAATGATATGTTGAAATTGTCAATCGCTATTTTATTATTTTTACTTTCACCTCTATCTTATTATTTTCACTTTCATATTTAATTCATGCGATAGATTGGCACACTTTACTTTTCCCATGCATAAGATTATAATGCAGTTATCACATCAGGAGGTAATTATGTTCAAAGAAATCAATGTAAATGAATGGAAGCACAATCCCTTTCAGCGGATTGGCACAGATTGGATGCTGATCAGCGCCGCACACGAAGGCAAAACAAATGCCATGACCGCATCATGGGGGGCCATGGGTATTCTTTGGAATAAGCCGGTAGCCATGATTTTTGTCAGGCCGCAGCGCTTTACCAATTCCTTATTGGCGCAAAGTGACCATTTCGCCCTCACTTTTTTTGATGCATCCCAGCGTTCCATGCTTGCATATATGGGCAAGGCCAGTGGCAAAACGGAAGATAAAATTGCACATGCTAATCTACATGTTATTCATGATCATGCACCATACTTTGAAGAAGCCAGTGAGGTCATGATCTGCCGCAAACTATTTGCGCAGGAACTGGATCCCGAAAGTATCTTGGATTTGCAGGTGGATCAACTCAATTATCCCGATAAAGACTATCATATTTTATATGTGGGGGAAATTGAAAAAGTATTGGTCAAACAAAACGCATAAATCATGTCGAAAAAACCAAAAAAGACGCGCATTTACAACATGCCGCCTTTTTTATTACTTATATGTGTGAATGTGTCTGATGGTATTGTCTCAGCCACGTCAAGCAATCATCCACTGCCTGTGAGGGAGTAGCCCAAGAAGTTACAAAGCGTAAAATATGATGATGTTCCCCTTGTCGCCCCCAGTATTGATACTGAACCACACCATCTAAAGCCTCCATCAATGCTTGATCCACAATGGGAAAAATCTGATTGGTGGTGCTTTCCGTATAGAAAGAGATGCCCAATTCCTTCATTCCATCCTGTAGTTTTTGTGCCATTGCCACGGCATGTTTCGCCAAGTTCAAATAGAGATCATCGCGAAACAGTTCTCGAAACTGGATACCCAACAATCTGCCTTTGGCAAGCAAAGCCCCCCGCTGTTTGATCGAATAACGAAAATCCGGTTTCAGGCGGTCATTAAAAATCACCACTGCCTCACCAAACAAAGCACCACACTTTGTGCCACCCAAATAACAAATATCAAAATATCGCTGCAAATCCGCTAAACACAGATCATTCGCTTCGGCAACCAGCGCCATTGGTAAGCGCGCTCCATCCATATAAAGATACAAGCCGTATTCATCACACACACTGCGCAGTTCCTGTAAATCTGAACGGGTATAAACAGTGCCAATCTCGGTGGCATTGGAAATATAAACCATAGCCGGTTTCACCATATGCTCATCGTTATGTGCTTCCATCACCTCACGAATACCCTGCGCAGATAATTTCCCCTGTACACTGGAAGCAACCACCACTTTATGACCGGTCGTTTCAATCGCACCACTTTCATGCACATTGATATGACCGCTTTCCGCCGCAATCACCGCCTCAAACGGGCGCAGCATCGAGGCAATCACGATCTGATTACATTGCGTTCCTCCCACTAAAAAATGAATGTCACAGGATGAGCATTCCAGCTGTTTTTTGATCAATCTGCGTGCCTCCTCGCTGATCTCATCCAAACCATACCCCGCGCTCTGTGTAAAATTACTTTCGGCCAGTGCTCGCATAATTGCTTCACATGCGCCTTCGCTGTAATCATTGTTAAAGCTGTACATCATCTCATCCTTTCTTTCGCCATGTTTGGCATATGCCTACTATTATAATACAAAACGTATCCTATCTGAACCAAAAGTTGTCAAAGATTGTATAATTGCTGTTTTCGCGGTTTTTATCATCAGGATATGTAACCATTGTTTTTCCAATCATTACAAAAAAAATATTTGTATACTTGCATCGGCACTGTTCACAATAATGTCAGGAGGTAAATGAAAATGAAAAAAACAAAGAACAACAAAAAAGAGCGTTTCGTCGCTGCACGACGCAATTCCGATGGAACACTGAGCGAGTTTAAGGACAGCCGTGGTAAGGTTTATGATTATGAACAGGCCTTAGAGGCAGTCGAAAAGGGCATGATTGAAAACGCTATTCCTTTTACCGGCCGTGACGGTGCTCGTCATATTCGTGGTTTAAACGATGGCAATGAATCTACCAATCTGAAAAATCTGAAAGAGTTTTAAAAAAACGAAAATACAGGAAAAGCGCTATTTCCTGTATTTTTTTCATATAACAGAAGGTTCATTCAACACAATGCGATTAGCGCTGATGATCACTACTGTTTGTATCATTCATCAGGCGGTAGAGTTCCTCCTCCCAATACTCCTCAACCGTATAACGCATTGCTCGTAAATAACCAAAGCCATAAATGAAAAGCAACATAAACAAATGCAATACAATACCGATTCCCGCCATAAACAATAAAATCACAGCGATATACTTCATCATAATCATCGCATCCATCAATGTCTGTGCATAATAGGCTTTCACACCACAGTATAGCATCGCCACTATTCCGGTCAAAATTGTGAGCGCAAACACCCGCCAAACAATGCGCATCTTACGATCACGACACAGCCACAGCCATAAACCAAACACCACAAGTTCTTGCCAAACAAACGAACGCATCACTATATACAGAAAACTCATCACATCCATACTGGCACGCTCCAGACATAAAAGTACAAAGCGAGATACATAAGTATGCGATAGGATCGGTTCCTTCAATAATGCAAATACATCCTCATAGGCTTGGATTTTCAGTAAGCGAAGCCCTAACAGCACATACGGTAATAACAAGATCAGCACAAGGCAAAGCGTCATACAACCATAAGCCATATGCCGCTTATCCCTTGTATCAAGCCAACGATCAAACGGTGCTTTCATTTTAACAGCCAGTCCTCTCCTTTGATTGCTTCACAAGCAGATAAATTGGGATAGTCCAACTGTCTGAGCACCTCATAGACAATGATTGCCGCACAATTTGACAGATTGAGGGAACGTGCGGATTCCACCATTGGCAAACGCATGCAATGATCCAAATGATCGCGAAGTACGCCTTTGGGAATCCCGGTGCTTTCCTTCCCCAATATCAGATAAATATCACCGCTGACTGCCGCAAAATCAAACTGCGAGGGGGCACGTTTGCCATAACGAGTCATAAAGTAAAAGTTCTCACTGGAATGGACAGCGCAAAATGCCTCCCAACTGGGATAGATTGTATAATGCAAATCCTTGACATAATCCATTGCACTGCGGCGCAGATGCTTTTCATCCAACTTAAAACCAAGTGGTTCAATTAAATGAAGTTCACATCCCGATGCCATGCAAGTACGCATGATATTGCCGGTGTTCTGTGGAATTTCCGGTTCATATAGGACAACGTGAATCATACAGTTTGCTCCTTTAAATAGTCGATGAATTGCGCCAATGCACGTGCACGATGGGATACACTGTTTTTTTGTTCCTCACTGACATTCGCTAAAGTAGTCTGAAAGGGGGGATAATAAAAGATCGGATCATAGCCAAATCCTTGTGCACCACATATGGTATCGGCAATCTCACCTTCCACCACTCCTTGAAACACATGTTCTCTACCATTTTCTTCAATATAAGCCAGTGCGCAAACAAACTGTGCCCCGCGATCACGGCCTTGATTGACCTGTGCGATAATTGCTTCATTTTTGATGCGGTAATCGGTATCATATCCCATAAACCGTGCGCTGTATACACCCGGTGCGCCATTCATCGCATTGACGCATAGTCCGGAATCATCACTCAGCACCGCCTGTTTACTGATTTGGTGCAGCGCTCTTGCCTTAATTAAAGCATTCTGTGCAAATGTATCACCATTCTCCTCTACCGCAAGGGTTAACTTCAATTCTTGCAGGTCGCTCACATGATAGCCAAGCGGCTCCAACATCGCCGCAAATTCCTGTCGTTTATGTACATTACTGCTCGCAAGCAAAATTGTTTTCATGATCAAGCTCCTTCCATTCCGTATATGCTTCATTGCACCAATAACGCTGAGGCTTTTGTTTGGGATCATACAATATCAGCAGGTATCCGTTTTTATGCGCATAACGGCCATAGCACATCGCCGCATAATGATCTAGTCGATAAGGGGAGAGCCCATAATCCTTTGCCGCTTGTTTGAGCGCAGATCGCTCTTGCTTGGATAGTTTATCCTCATGAAAATGCGGTAAGCGTTGATTTGCTTGGGCATAATAGTCCATATTCAACAAAGCCAACAGCGTATGACGATCCATGCACTCCCCCACCATCTCCATAACGGCCTGTGCAAAGGCTTGGTATAGATGAGGCAAAGCATAGGGATGTGGGAGTCGGGCATAGTGCTTGCCAAGCGCGATAAATAGTGCAAATGCGCTGGGGACAATATGCTCGTCCAGTAATGCTTCAATCGTGTAGCGACAGCGTGCCTCATTCCAGTATTTCTCAACTGCCTGAGCACATTGCCTAAGCGTGCAAAGTTGTGCTTCATTCAGCCAGTTTGTCTTTTGTACACTATAAGGTGCCGCTTCCTCCTGCTTCATGCCAAATGCTTGAGCCTGTTGTTTCAAGACGGTTCCCTTTAATAACTTTAATATGCCCAGTTGTAATTCATCAGCGTGCAATTCAAACAAAGTGTCAAATGATTGGGCAAAGCCGAACATATCCTCATAAGGTAGCCCGGCGATCAGATCGACATGCATCGTGATATGCGCTTGGCGTAAAGCGTGAATCACCTGTTTTAAACGCTCATTGTTTTGAAAGCGTCCCACTGCATGCAGCGTCGGTTGCTGAAACGATTGTACGCCAATCTCTAAGCGAAAGCGTTTTGGATCTGCTTCATGCAGAAAAAATGACAATAATTCCGAAGATAATTGATCTGCCACAACCTCTAACTGAAACGTTTGATGGATACAATGCTCATTCATATAGCGTGCCAGAATCAGTGCTCGCTTCGGATCACAATTAAAGGTGCGATCCAATAGTTTCACCTGTTTTACATCGGATTTTGACAACTGCTTCAAAAGATCCAATACATAAGATGTAGAAAACAAACGCACTTCTTTGTCACAGGAACTCAAGCAATACGTACAGCCATAAGGGCATCCTCTGCTTGTCTCCAGATATAGGTAGCGTTTCCCCATATCATGACGATCCATTTCCATAAAATAGGGATTTGCCAGTTGTTCTAAGAAATGCAGATCACTTTTGCGCTGGGTTTGATTGGGATGGCTTTTGGTATAGATACCACTAATTTCATAGTCTTGCCGGGCTTCACACATCGCCACGTATTCCCATACGCTCTGCTCCCCCTCTCCTAAACTAATCGCATCGACACCCTGATCCAACAAATCAAAGGATTCATAACTCACTTCAGGTCCACCGACCAATATACGCAATCCCCTTTGTCTTAGTTTCAATTCCTGAATGATATAGCGAATCGGTTCGATATTCCATATATAGACACTAAAACAGATGATATCAAAGTTACCTTCACAAAGTCTTGCAATGATGGATTCCATATCATCTCTCAAGGTAAATTCCCACAAGGTTGGCGTAATAGGTTCAGGACAAGCTTGGTACAGCCAGCGCAAAGCCAAGTTTTTATGGATATAGGTTGCATTTAGTGTCGTCAATAAAACCTTCAAGTAGATCCCTCTTTTTTTCTTTCTTATTATACTAGGAAAAGCGACACAAAACAAATAAAACCTGTTTTTTTCATGGTTTACACAAGGACAAAAACTGCGTAAAGCCAAAACACTGTATCGTATGCTTTTTTTACATAACACCTATCCTTGTCTATCCCTTATCTACAACATATTTCAAAGTCATTTTTGTAATATTACCATTGAAAGGAAATTTGTAAATTTGCAGAAATGCTCACCTAAAAAAAAGACAAATATTGACAATTTTTATCAATAGACAAAATCCGTCATATTTTGCATAATATACCCATAACAGAAATGAGGGCCTTCTATGAACCAAACTGACTTTCTCTCCCAATACGCTACAAGCACAATGAAGCGAAGCGAGATGCTTACGTTGCGCGCTCTTTGTGCCCAACTGCGTGAACAACTGATGAGCCGAACTTTGATGACCCCTTATTTAATGATGATGGAGGAGGGACACCAGTGCTTCCCTATCTATTTAGACGCGTTGGATAATGGCTTGGAACTGATGTTGTTTCAAGATACAGAGGCTTATGAGCGAGCCATTTTATATTCCAGTCATGATGATCCTGATCTGTTATTTACAGATGCTTGTACCATTGATTTTCTGTTTGAGGATATAAAAGAAAGTGAACTGCCTTTATTTGATCGTCATAACCTGTGCTATCAGTTACACCCGGGCAAACTTCCCGATGGTTCCTTTCATCAAGGGTTTCTCATTTCCATCTTAACGAAGTTAACTGCATTTCTTGATATTCATCACAAATTACCGATACTTGCGCCTAATGAGCAATTAACCATACAAGGGGAACAATTCGCGATTATGCCTTATAACCGCTCACAGGCTATAACGAAGAATACTTCCTTGATGCAAAGTGAGCATCTGAGCAGTTATCCGCACACCAATGAGCATATTTATTTGATGCTTCAAGTTCAGGAGGATGCACAGAGCCCTCAGGCTTACCGTGCGGTACTGCACGCCTGCAATAACCACTTTCAACAGAGTTTTCCACTTTCCTTGCAATCACTTCAAGCATTAACAGAGGATAT
Organism: Erysipelotrichaceae bacterium; assembly: GCA_022799495.1. GTDB lineage: Bacteria > Bacillota_I > Bacilli_A > Erysipelotrichales > Erysipelotrichaceae > C-19. Next base: position 40,792 of record JAAWON010000001.1, read on the forward strand.
TCAATCTTTTCTCATCCAATTATGCAAGCAACGAGGATTAATGGAACGATTGCACTTATATTCATACAATCTATACCATATCATTCATCCGATATGTGATCGATTGGGCATCCACTGTACCTTACCCTTCAATCAAACGATTCATATGCGTTTATCGAATACTCCAGATAGGATCGCGAAAGAATTGTTCTCCTGCCATGAAGTATCTTGTGAATCAGAAAAAGCATTACGCTCCTGATTTGCTATTCATATTAACGACATAAAATGCTGTACATAAATGCATTCTTTGCATCTTTGTACAGCATTTTTGCTCACTTATTTTGCTTGTGCGTGATAAATCGCCAAATGATAATCAATCAAATCTTTTAACAACTTGATAGAGGCATTCATTTGTTCCTCATTCATTGTTGTAACGATTTCAAAATTCCGTTTGATCATTTCTTTGGACAAATCGTATTCCTTGCTTAAATAATCCGCCCACTGATCCGCATCTTCTACCTGTCGCTTTGCTAAAATTCCCTCAGAGATAATCACACAATGATATTCTCCATCATTCACCGGCACAGCCCATTTAATCAGTCCGGCATGACAAGAATAGATACATTCCTTTTGCGCACCTCTTGCGGCTTCAAAATATTCACCGGTACATTCTTCACATTTCTTTAACGCTTGTGAGCTTACCTTTAAGCATTTACAGAAATAATTCCGCTCAGAGGCACTTTGAATTTCACCGCTTTCCGTAATCAAGTAACTGCGCAGACCGGTTAGTGCGCGATAATCCTCCATCGTTTGTTTTAACGCTTCTTGAATTGTCATTATAATCACCTTTCTTAATAAGAATATATCATAATTTCATATGGATTTCCAGTAAAAGATAGCGTTTTCATTATTTTTCTAAAAGAAGTAGATCACCGCCAACATGGGACAGAAAGCGATATATCTTTACCAAAACAAATAGCGATGCACAAAGATAAGGGTTCTTTATTTTCCATTGCCTTTTGCGCATGCGTGTAATAAGCCTAACAAGCAGAAAAACCCCAACAACGGTAAATAGAAATCAAATAATCCATAGCGCAAAATTCCGGGCAACGCAAGCGTGCTGCCAAACACAAAAGTGTCGATACAAATGATTCCATAGCCACTCATAATGAAAACAGAACTTACCACAAGTGGTTGAATTGGATGGCGCTCTTTATGAGAAAATTGTATCCACAATGCTTGACCAAAGCCAAAAGCACTGAGTGAAGATAAGATATATTTCAGTGATAATAAAGACGTCGAAACATCCATGATATGACAAAACAACGCCCCTAACATGCAAAAAATCCACCATTTATCCTTCATACCATTTCCTGCCTTATCTTTTTTCATTATAACAAATTCATCGTTGATTTACCATTCCGCCCTTGTATCTAATGGTCGATTATATTATCATTATAACAGAAACAGCAAAAGGAGTGTTACAAATGATTCTTAAAGAACGCACAGTAGAACAGTATACAGAGCGCTCTGGTGGGAAAGGCACCATGCAGATTGAGCGCTTACTCAGCGCGCAACAGTTGGGAGAGCATGTTAAAATGTTTGCCAAAGTCACCATTGATATCAATTCCTCGATTGGGATCCATCCCCATCGTGAGGATGGTGAATGCTATTATATTTTACAAGGAACGGCCAAATACAGCGATCATGGTAAGGAAAGCATTCTTCATCCCGGTGATTGTACCTTTACCCCGGCCGGTGAAAGTCATGGAATTGAAAATATCGGTGATGAGCCTTTGATCCTAATGGCGTTGATTATCAATGCTTGAGATACTATCGGCGCTTATTTGGTAATAAACAAGACGTTGTTTTTCAAAGTATTACATTCCATCCATATAAAAACTGCATATAAGAAGAATTGCTTCAACATGCAGTTTTTTTATGTATTTGTGTATAACAGAAATGACGAACGCTATTTCAATACCGCACCTTGGCTACCGGAAGTCACCAAACGCGCATAACGTGCCAGCCATCCCTCATTCACTTTTGGTTCCGGCTTCTGCCAGTTCGCTTTGCGTTGCGCCAGCGTATCCTCATCCACCAATAGCGTGATGGTACCTTCGGGAATATTGATATCAATGAGATCACCTTCCGCTACTAGGGAAATCAAACCACCGGCTGCGGCCTCCGGGGACACATGCCCAATCGCCGCTCCTCTGGTCGCACCGGAGAAACGCCCATCGGTAATGAGTGCAACATCCTGATCCAGTTTCATACCGGCCAAAGCAGAAGTCGGATTTAGCATCTCACGCATACCGGGACCACCTTTGGGACCTTCATAGCGAATCACAACGACATCCCCTTTGCGGATATCACCGGCATAAATCGCCGCAATCGCATCTTCCTCACAATCAAAGACACGCGCCCTTCCTTGATGCTTTAACATCTTTTCCGCTACGGCAGAGCGTTTCACTACGCACCCCTCACTGGCTAGATTTCCAAACAGAATGGCAATTCCGCCGGTTGAAGAATTAGGATGCTCAATATCCTTGATAATCTCATGATTCCTATTTTGTGCTTGCGCAATATTCTCAGCCACACTGTGCATCGTTACCGTTTGACAAGTTGTATCAAGCAGTGACTTCTTCGCAAGTTCCTTCATGACTGCGCCAACACCGCCAGCTCGATGCAAATCAATGATATGATCGGGACCGGCCGGTGCCAAGCGGCATAAATTCGGCGTGCGTGCACTAATTTCATTGATCTTATGCAGATCCAATTCCACCTTAGCCTCATGTGCGATTGCCAATAGATGCAGCACCGAGTTGGAGGAACAGCCCAAAGCCATATCGCAGGCCAACGCATTTTCAATCGCCTGCGCAGTGACGATATCGCGTGGACGAACATTGTGTTCCACCAGTTCCATGATTTTCATACCACTGTGTTTAGCCAATAGGATACGCTCATTGTAAACAGCCGGAATGGTACCATTACCCGGCAGGGCCATCCCGATTGCCTCACACAGACAATTCATACTATTCGCGGTAAACATACCGGAACAACTACCACAACCAGGACAAGCGTTCTGCTCAACATAAGTGAGTTCCGCTTCATCAATTAGGCCTGCTTTCTTCGCTCCGACCGCTTCAAACATCGTCGATAAACTCATCGCCTTGCCATGGCGATCCCCCGGTAGCATCGCACCACCGCTCATCACGATTGCGGGCAGATTGATGCGCAATGCCCCCATTAACATGCCGGGTACGATTTTATCACAGTTTGGCACTAACACCACACCATCAAAGGCATGTGCCATTACCATAGTCTCCACACTGTCCGCAATTAACTCACGCGATGCCAGCGAATATTTCATACCGATATGCCCCATCGCAATGCCATCACAAACACCGATAGCCGGAACCATGATCGGAGTGCCACCGGCCATCCGGATACCCGCTTTGACTGCCTCACAGATCTTATCCAAATGCGCATGTCCGGGTACGATTTCCGAATAAGCACTGACAACGGCAATCAATGGCCGCTCCATTTCTTCTTTGGTGAGTCCTAGGGCATAAAACAACGATCGCTGCGGTGCACAGGCATCTCCTTTTAAAACTTTATCACTCGCTCTTGCCATTGTGCTCACTCCTTATTTTTTTAACCAACTCATCATCTTGCGCAATTCCTTACCCACTGCTTCACTTGCATGTTCACTGTGAACGCGGCGCATTGCCAAGAAATGGGCACGACCTGCGGATTGATTCTCACTGATCCAGTTTCCGGCAAATGTGCCATCCTGAATCTCACGCAGAATCTGTTTCATTTCTTTTCTTGTCTCATCTGTAATCAACCGCGGACCACTGATGTAATCACCATACTCCGCCGTATCGGAAATGGAGTAACGCATCATCGCAAAACCACCGCTGTTAATCAAATCCACAATCAATTTCATCTCATGGATACATTCAAAATATGCCATTTCCGGCTCATAACCGGCCTCAACCAAAGTATCAAAGCCTGCCTGCATCAGCGCACAGACACCGCCGCACAATACGGCCTGCTCACCGAACAAGTCCGTCTCGGTCTCAGCTCTGAAAGTAGTCTCGATGATACCGGCACGACCCGCACCGATTCCACATGCATAAGCCAACGCGTAATCCTTTGCCTTACCGCTGGCATCCTGATGAATCGCAATCAGACTTGGCACACCCTTCCCTTCCAAATACTGAGAGCGTACCGTATGACCCGGTCCCTTAGGCGCTACCATGATCACATCCACATCCTTAGGCGCTACGATCTGATTGAAATGAATCGCAAAGCCATGCGCAAACATCAATACATTACCGGCTTCCAAATTCGGTTTGATATCTTTCTCATAAATATCCGGCTGATTCTGATCAGGGGTCAAAATCATGATCAAATCGCCCCGTTTCGCTGCCTCCTTCGTTGTACACACTTCCAGACCTGCCGCCTGCGCTTTGGCAACGCTTTGTGATCCTTCCCGCAGACCAACCACAACCTTGATACCGCTATCCTTTAGGTTCTGCGCATGTGCATGCCCTTGTGAGCCATACCCGATGATCGCAACGGTCTTACCTTTCAACTCATCCAAGTTACAATCCGCATCATAATACATTTTTACCATTTTCTTTGTCCTCCTTTGGTAATTTACTTGATATCATAAACGGTGTCGGCACTCATCGCAAGTGCACAGCCCCCGGTTCTGACAATTTCGGTGATCTCAAACATCTCCAGTTTATCAATAAAGGCATCCACGCTTTGAGTTGAGGCACAGAGTTCAACCATATACAACTGTTCACAAATACGTTTGGCACTCGCCTGATAGGAATGCACAAAACGCATAAATTCCTCATCCTTCATATAATTGACACGTACCTTAACGAGCACGACTTCACGCATGTACAATTCCTGTTCCTTCACTTCCGCAATGGCCTTAACATCTTCCAATTTCGCACATTGTAATTTGATCTGATTGATGATTTTTTCATCACCGAAGGTCACAATGGTAATGCGCGAAAACTTTGGATTCTCCGTTTCCCCGACCGACAAGGATGCAATATTATAGCCACGACTGGAAAATAGATTGGTTACACGCGTCAACACGCCGAAATGATTGGATACCAAAAGGGATAAAACAACTGTTTTCTGATTCATGATGACACCTCCCGATTTCCATATAGAATCTCATCTGCCCCCTTGCCGGGTGGAATAATCGGATAAACACAATCATCGGGATCAATGATGCAGTCAATGATGCATGGTCGTTTTGTGGCAATCGCCGTTTTTAATATGGGCATAATATCTTTTCGATAAGCAATGCGATACCCATTTGCGCCAAATGCCTCCGCCAGTTTCACAAAGTCGGTTTGGCGTTGAATGGAGGTTTGCGAATAGCGCTTATGGTAGAATAACGTCTGCCATTGACGCACCATACCCAATACAGAATTATTAAAGACGAGTACAATAATTGGCAGTTGTTGCGAAACAGCACATGCCATTTCATTCATATTCATATGAAAACTGCCATCGCCGCTGATCAAAACAACTGGTCGATTTGGATGCGCCGTTTTTACACCGATGGCCGCCCCCATTCCATACCCCATGGTACCTAAGCCGCAGGAACTGATGAAACTGCGTGGTTTGGCATATGGATAATACTGTGCCGCAATCATCTGATGCTGGCCCACATCGGTGACAATGATCGCATCATCACCGAGGATCTCATGTAAGGTAACCATAAAATCACGTGGATCAACGCGTTCTCCCGCTGCCGCTTGCGGCAACGCAACCTTTGTTTTAAAATCGCGCAGCGTATGACACCATTCACTGTGCGTATAAGTACCGGCATCATCCAATAAGCGCTGTAAGATTTGCTTGGCATCACCGATCAATGCAATATCACAATTGACGTTTTTGGAAATCTCCGATGCGTCAATATCAATGTGAATAATCTGTGAGTGTTTGCCGAATGCATCACGCTTGCCGGCCACCCGATCCGAGAAGCGCGCTCCCAACGCAATGATCAGATCCGCATTCAAAGTCGCATAGTTTGCGACCGGTGTGCCATGCATACCAATCATGCCAAGATAATCTTCATAATCATACGGAACACAGGAAAGTCCCATGGCCGAGCAACAGATCGGCGTCTGCGTCTGTTTTGAAAAAGCGAGCAGTTCCCCACAGGCATTTGCGGCTAAAACACCGCCACCGGCATAAATCAAGGGACGCTGCGCTTTGCGTATCGCTGCCAATGCCTGCTTCATATTGGATTCCTGATACTGCGGCAATGGGCGCTTTTCAAACTTAGGCAATGGTTCATACTCACACACTGCCGCGCTCACATCTTTTGGAATATCAATCAATACGGGACCGGGCCGATGAGAATTGGCAATTTCAAATGCCAAACGTACCGTCTGAGCCAATTCCTTAACATCGTGAACAATAAAATTATGCTTGGTTACCGGCATGGTGATGCCCGCAATATCCACCTCTTGAAAGGAATCCCTGCCAATCAGATCACTTGCGACATTTCCCGTAATAGCAACCATTGGCACGCTGTCCATATAAGCTGTCGCAATGCCCGTCACCAAATTCGTCGCACCGGGACCACTGGTTGCCAGACAAACTCCGGTCTTTCCGGTACTGCGGGCATAACCATCTGCCGCATGTGCCGCTCCTTGTTCATGTGAGGTCAACACATGGTGAATCTCATCTTGCTTATCATACAGGGCATCGTAAATATTCAATACGCTGCCCCCCGGATAACCGAAAATTGTATCCGTTCCCTGATCAATCAATGCTTGAATCAGAATTTGCGCTCCATTTAACATCATCTTGATGTACACCTCATTTCTTCCCTATTCCCGTTCACTTTGATAACCCGCTTCATTCAATTTGCGAATCAACTCATCGCCATGCGCTTTTGAGTGAACCTCAACGCCCATGTGAATGATCGTCTCCTTCAAGCCCAAATCAGCTTGAAATCGATCATATTGAACCTCAATGATATTGGCATTCTGTTTCCGTACAATGGTGCAAAATTGTTCTAAAGCACCGGGGACATCCTGCATCAGCGTTTTAAAGCGCATATTACGACCACGACTCAATAGTCCTTTTTCCACAACCTTATGAATAAAGGATACATCAATATTGCCACCGGAAAGAATACAAACAACACGCTTGCCCGCACAATCCAACTTATGATTGAGCAATGCGGCTAAAGGAGCAGCACCGCTTGGCTCTACCACTTGTTTTTCACGTTCCAACAAAAGCAGTATCGCATCTGCGATTTCATCATCACTGACCGTTACCATCGCATCCACATAGCGATTGATCAATTCAATGGTACGCTGACCGGGGTTGGCAACCGCAATACCGTCTGCGATGGTATTTACCCCATCACTCACACAATGACGTTTTTGCGCAAATGAGGATACGATCGCACTGGCTCCTTGCGCCTGCACACCGACCACCTGAATCCGGGGATTGATCGCCTTCACATAAGTCGCAATCCCACTCAACAAGCCACCGCCTCCTGCCGGTACCACAATTATATCCACATTGGGCAGATCATGCAGGATTTCATAAGCGATCGTACCCTGTCCCACAATGACATCTTCATCATCAAAAGGATGGATAAAAACCGCACCGCTTTCCTTCTGCATCCTTACCGCATGTTCATATGCCTCGTCATAACAATCACCCACCAGTTCCACCTTCGCCCCATATCCACTCGTTGCCTGTACCTTGGCGATCGGTGTGCTTTTGGGCATCACAATCGTCGCATGAAGTCCCAAACACCGGCTCGCATAAGCCACTCCCTGCGCATGATTACCGGCACTGGAGGCGATTACTTCCTTTACGCCTTGATGCTCCTTCAACTTCATCAGTTTATGGTAAGCACCACGCACTTTAAATGAGCCTGTCTTTTGGCGATTCTCACACTTCAAATAAAGATCACATCCGCTCATGCGCGAAAACGTATCTGATTTACTAAGCCGTATTTTATGTATCACCGAAGACAACTGCTGCGCTGCCTGCTCAATCTCCTTATGATCCATAACACCCTCCTAAAATAAAAGCAGCCATTTCTTTGGCTGCGCTTCTTTTCCTATCCCAGACAACCTCAAATCATCTGAGTGCTTTATGAGAAAGAAACGCAGATTGTTTGAGCATAATAATCACGACCACTAATATCACACAAGGATTGCTTATCATGATGCTCACGTCCTTTCTCAACTGCTGGTATTACAATAAACCTTTTTTAATGTAATGTCAACTGTTTCATGAAAATTTATGTAATTTTTAAGCACCAAATGAAAAGTTATCATTTCATTGCTTACCGATAAAAGAAGCGCTTTATTCATTATTTGAAAAGTATATTATTTGCTTGCGATACAAGCAAAGATGTTTCATTCAAGCATGAATCATCCATCCATGAATATGAAAAAAACAGACCGTTAGTCTGTCTTTTTCTGATGGTTTGGCACGACTCGCTGTTTGGTCATTCGCTCAATCAATGAGCGTTCCATGCCAAGTTCCTGCAAAACCGCAGCGATGATGCCTTGTTCCTGAGCCATACGATCACCTGATATCAGTATGGTATGCATACTCATTTCTTATACGTGTTGACTTTGATACTGTTTCAGTGCCGCAGCGATTTGATCAGGACAAGAAGTTGTCTTGAAGCCACAGCGTACTCCTTCAAATGCTTCCAATACCTCCGCAATCGTCTTATTGCGTAAAATGCGACAGATTCCCTGCAAATTACCATTACAACCGCCTACAATTGTTACATTGCGAATGATATCGCCTTCCATTTCAAACTCCATATGAGAACTGCATACTCCTTTGGGCTGATAAACAAATGTTTCCATATAATCCCCTTACCTTTCTGTTTGGATTCGTTTCAATACCTGCATAGCGAGCATCCCGGTGAATAATCCGGTCGGAATGCTTAGCAACAATAAGATTGGCAACAATGCGCCCATTAAAAACTGATGATATAGAATACTTACAGCACATACCTGTCCAATGACATGACAAGCACTGGAAGCACAACTGACACCATACATGCTCATTGGCGAATATTTACGGGCAAGAATTGCCGCAATGCTCGAAAGCAGAACGCCGCTGAATGACAGCCAGAATCCGGGCGCAAACAACATACCGCGCAATAAGGATGCCATCCATACCCGCATGATATTTACCCCAAGCATGATCTTCGCATCATAAGAATACAAAGCAATCAGACCGACAATATTAGCCAAGCCCAGTTTAAAACCGGGTATCATGATTGGAATGGGAATCATGGATTCAATGAGGTGAAAAAGGATACTAATCGCAATCAGCATCGTGATATGGGTAAGACGTTTCGTTTGATTCATCATTGAATCACCGTATCCACGCCGTTATCCGTAGGTTCACTTGCTTCAATTTGAACAATCATCTCATTGGGCAGACAAATGATCGCCCTGCCGCTATCCCTTACCCATCCTTGAATGGAGCACAGATGATACGGCGAAGTTTCCTTCTCCACACGAACGGCCTCATCTTTGACTTCAACCGTTACTTCACCAAGAGTTCCCTGTAAACGATACGTCGCATCTTTGCGCAAATCCTCGCGCAGTACCTCCTCATTACGGTACTGTACGACTACCTCCTTTTGCTTGTCCTTATTCTGCCAGTCCTGTATCAGCAACGGGATGTAACTGAGTAGTGACAAAACGATCAAAAAAACAATGAACAGTTTATCTGCACGATTCAACAACACCCCTCCGATCCTGCCTCTTTATTATACGAGGATTCCCACCAAAAGGCAATGCAGGAACAGCAAAAAGCAGATACCATGTTTTTACTTAGGTGGAAGTAGGCAAAGGTTTGGTAATGAAATGCAAGTAAGAGGTGTGCCAAAGTGCTTACAAAAAAGATGCGGTAATAAGCAGCATCTTTTCATCTATTGTTTTGTTTCATTTTGATCCAGTGCATTCTGGATGGCTTTTAGATACGATTCAATACTAATCGTACAACCGACACGGATATCTTCATTCTCCCCTTTACCCTCTTCATTTACTTGGATATCCTGAATACCATGTTTGATAATGTAGTTTTCTAAAAAGGCTACTTGTTCATTCCAGTTTTTCCCAATACTGCTGGCTGGGGTCATATCATATGCATCTCCCATTGCTTTTTTGGATTTGCCATTTGTGGTTTCATCCAACTCCAAGGCAGTGATTTCATCCCCTTTCAGTGTTACTTTCGCAGTGGTGATTTCACCCTTTGCGCTTGTATAAGTACCTGTATATTCCTCACTTGATGTTGAAGAACAACCCCATAATAAGAATGCACATAAGATAAGTGTGATTATTTTCATAATGATTCCTCCATAGCCATAGTATGGGAAGAATCCCTTTGTTTAAACAAAAAAAGATCAAGCGTTCGCCTGATCCCTTTCTGTTTTATTTTGCGTTGTCTTTCGCAGCCTTCATAGCTTCTACATAAGGCTTGATGTTCATCGTGCAGCCAGTCAAGATATCTTCATTGGTCGGCTTGCCTTCTTCATCCATCGTAATTCCATCCAAACCATTTTCTTTTACATAGTTCTCAAGGAATTCTGCCTGCTCCCACCATTCCTTGCCGATAGCACTTGCGCTTTTCATCGCATAGTCATCTTTCAAGGTCTTTTTGGTAGTAGCCTCACCATCTTTGGTGTAAGTCTCATCGAAGGAAACCTCCGTGATCTTACCGTCTGCATCCACAGTAACCTTTGCAGTAGTTACCAATGTTTCGCCGTGGCTTTCGCTATTTGCAGTACCTTCACCGGTCTTGACAGCAGTGTCCTTATTGTTATCTTTGTTGTCATCTGCACTGTCGTTACCGCCGCATCCTGCTAATAAGCATGCAACAGCCAATAAACAAGCTAATTTTTTCATTGCTCATTACCTCCTAGTTAATAGTTTAACAAATCACAAACAAAATTTCAACTAAAATCGGTGCATTTTTTGTTGATGATCAAAGGGGATCTTCGCTTTATCATACGGTACTTTTTGATGATGCTTGTGCCAGCACATCATGTAGGATATGCATACCATACGCAATCTCCTCACGAGTGATAATCAAGGGTGGTAATAAACGCAGCCGTTGTTTAGCAGTCAATAGTAAAATCCCCCTGCCGATGCATTCCTCCACCACCGCTCGTGCATCCAAATGATCCAATTCCACCCCAATCATAAGCCCCATTTGCGTGACGCTTTTAACGTGTGGCATTTGGGTAAGCCATGCCTTTAGATAAGCACCTTTTTCTTTCACTGATGCATACAGATCACTTTGACAGCGCCGCAAAATACTGCACGCTCCAACGCAGGCAAGTGGATTGCCACCAAAGGTTGTACCATGATCCCCATATTGAAATACATCTTTGGTTTTATCAAAAAACAACACCGCGCCAAGCGGCAAACCGCCTCCCAATGCCTTCGCACAACTGACAAGATCAGGACGCAAACCATATTGCTCATATGCAAATAAACTGCCGCAGCGAGCAATCCCACTTTGTACCTCATCCACAATTAACAAAATATCGCGCTGTTCACAAACTTGTTGAATCAGTGATGCAAACTCCTGTGTCAGCGGCCGCACACCACTTTCCCCTTGCACTACTTCGATCATAATTGCCGCTGTATGAGAATTGACATGTTCCAGCAAATCCTTTGGATCATTCGCTTTGACATGGACAAAACCGGGCGTAAAAGGCATGTAGTGTTGATGGAATACCGTTTGAGCGGTTGCGGAAAGAGTGGTTATGGTACGCCCATGAAAGGAATCGCATAAGGTGATGATCTCACTTCGCTCACTTCCATAACGATCATGCGCATATTTACGGGCTGCCTTAATAGCGCCTTCATTGCTCTCTGCCCCGCTATTGGTAAAAAATACACGCTGTGCTCCGCTTTTTTGGCATAACAACTCTGCCGCTTTCACCGCCGGTTCATTCACATACAAATTAGAACTATGACTCAACTGAGCCAACTGTGCTTGAATTGCTTGCATCCAATCATCATCATGATAACCAAACAGATTGACGCCGATCCCTGAAGTAAAATCCAGATAAGAACGCTTTTGCTCATCTTGCACATAACAGCCCTTTCCTTTTACTAAAACCAATGGATAACGATGATAAGTATGCGCAATAAAGCGTGCATCCTGCTTTTGTAAATTCATGAAACCCCCTTCTGCCTCCTTCCATTTATATATATGGCGATCAGATCGTATAATATGCCTGATAAAGCGGTTTATACTTTTTGATGTTTCTTCGCCATATCTTTACAAGAAGAAAAGTCATAGTTTCACTAAAAAAAGGCTATTGTCATAAACATGACCATAGCCTTCTATATCAATATTCTATAAATCATTTAAAATCCGTTGTGCTGCCGCATGAAATTCCTGCATTTCCGCATCTAACTCCCCACGCACATCCGCTAAGTGAATGCGGGATTGTCGCTGCTTCACCACATGGACTCCGTCCACGAATACATCACTGACATCATGGGCACAAGCTCCATATACCAGTGCAGAATATGGATCATGGAGCGGAAACATGGAAGGAGAATCGCTGCGAACACAAATCAAATCTGCCTTTTTGCCCGGTTCCAGTGATCCGATCGCATGTTCCAAATGCAGTGCCCGGGCGCCACCCATCGTGGCAATACGCACAATCTCCTTGGCAGGATACAGAGCACGATCCTGATACTTTGTTTTCTGCGCCAACGCAAATATACGCATCTGAATGAACAGATCCAATGTATTGCCACTGCTTGCGCCATCACTGCCAAATCCCACCGCAAGTCTGGCACGCTCCATATCTCTAATTGGGGCAATTCCTTTACCGGCTTTCATATTCGAGACCACACAATGGGCAACACTGACATTACGCTGTTTCATTAAGGCAATATCAGAATCGCTGACATGAATACAATGTGCCGCCAACAGGTGATCATTCAGACAGTGAATATCCTCCAGCCATTCGATTGGCGTCATGCCATAGGTGTCCCTAAAATAAGCCATTTCATAATCCAATTCAGCCGCATGAGTTGTCATCATCGTATCATAGCGCATGGCGATCTCCATCGCCTTGGTGAACACCTGCGCATCATTCGTGTTCGTCGCATGTGGCGCAATAATCGGGGTAATCAAGCGACTGCTCTGCCAAGTGGCGATAAATTGTTCCGCTAAGCGCAGTCCCTCTTGTACATCCGGCGCATCACAGGTCTCTTGTTGTATCAAAGTTTCCCCAAGCAGTGCCCGTATTCCAACTTCCTCACAGGCAACTCCGATACGATCCATGAAAAAATACATATCGGTACAGGTCGTAATTCCGCTGTAAAGCATTTCCAATGCCGCATATTTGGCAGAAAGATAAGCCAATGAATCGTTCATGCATTCCAGTTCCAAAGGAAACAGAAAGCGACGCAAACGATCTGGAACATCATCAGCCAAAGAGCGAAACGGCACCATTCCCATATGCGTATGCGTATTCACCATTCCGGGTAATACCAGCATCCCACTCGCATCTATGATCTCATCAACTTCACCATGATCCTTCGCTTCACCAACATAAGCAATTTCATCATCCTCAATCAGCACTTGTCCACCCTTGTATTCATGAAACTGCTCATCCATTGTTAAAATCCAACCGTTTTCAATTAACGTTTTCATCGCCATTCCTCCACCAGTGGTATGAGCCGCTGTTCTTTTGTCATGATCAATCCACGATCCGTTAGTTTTAGTTGTGGTGATACCGGCAAGCTCAAGGTTGAAATCGACATGATGACATTATCATGCACATAACCAAGTTCTTCAATTTCTGCCTTTGCTTGTGCAAGCTGTGCTCCAAGCACGGAAATTTCAGCACCACTCACGATACCACCTATCTCTAAGTATACCCGTGCTGTGACTGTCCCATTCCTAACGACAACATATCCACCCTGCATTTCCAGCAATGTTTGTTGGGCCAATGCCATATCTTCCTCATGTGTGCCCAGTATCAATATATTATGATGATCATGCGCCCATGAAGTAGCAATCGCCCCACGACTGTGAAAGGCTCCCTTAACGAATCCAAAAGCCTTGGTACCACGTTTGCCATAACGTTCCATCACACAAGCAAGCGTATAGTTCTGTTGCCAGTGTAAATTGCCCTGTCGAACATCCACCCATTCTTGAATATGTTTGGTAAAGGTGCTGTGTGCTTCAATTTCCATGATGTTACAAAGCGCCTGTTCTCCTTGCGCTGCGATTGTGAAATCCTGCGCATTTGCCTTTTCACAATGCAGAGAGTGATAAAAATGGGCAGGAAACTTCATTTCCTTTGCCTTTGGCAGATCCTGAACATGGATCCCGCGCTTATAGACAGATTGAATCGTGAACTGCTGCAAATCTGATAACAGGATAAAATCCGCAATCCGTCCCGGCACAATCGCCCCACGATCTTCTAAATGCATACGCCTAGCGCTCGTAAAGGTGGAACAATAGATCGCCCACTCCGGTTTCATTCCCATTTGAATGGCCAACTGAACCAACCGATTGAGATGTCCTTGACACAATGCATCCGCCATGACATCATCACTCACAAATGCAAAATACTCATATAGCTCATGGTCAATGAGCGTCTGCATGACCTCTGGCGTCATGGATTTACGTTGAATTTCCAAAAACATGCCCTTTGATACTTTTTCTAATACACTCGCTTTGCTTTGCTGGGTATGATCCGCACTGATACCGGCAGCGAGAAAAGCATCCAACTGCTCCCCACTGATTTTGGGACAATGCCCTTCTAACGGCAAGTCAAAGCGTTCTTTTTTACATGTCTTAATAATTTGCGCACTGATGGAATTCGGTTCATAACACACATCATGAAAGTTCATCACCTCGCCTAAGCAAACCACACGGGGATAACGCAGTAATTGGGCAACATCCTGCGCATCAATACAACCTCCCGTGGTCTCTAAGTGCTCATTGGTAGAAGGCACAGAGGAGGGTATACCGTAAAAAATATCCAATGAGGTCTCCTCATTGGATAAATAGGTGAGAATCCCTTCCATGCCAAATACATTGGCCATTTCATGGGGGTCTGCGACAACGCTCGTGACGCCATACTGCATAACGCAATCACTGAAACGTGAAGGGATACTCATAGAACTTTCAATGTGCATATGAATATCCACCAGCCCCGGTATCATCCATGTATCCGAAGCATCCAGTTCCTTTGCGGCCACAGCGTCAATGTGATCGGCAATATGCGCAAACACACCATTTTGAATCGCTACATCCTTAGAAACAAAACACTTGCGAAATGAATCAAACACACGGGCATGGCGAACAATCATATCATACTGCATAACACACCAATCTTAGCGGTTTAAGATACGATTCCACTGATCCGTCCATTCCGGCAATAACGGATTAACAAAGGAATAATCAATTGCTTTTGCTTTATCGGCAACGGAACCGTAAGTCATATTCGCAGCTTCCTCATCGCTCAATTTAACATTTGCGTTGGTCGGTCCTTCATTCAAGGATTTGCTGGAAACACTCTGCAATTCCTGTGAAATACGCCAGTTGATATAAGCATAAGCTGTTTCTTTGTGCTTAGAAGATGCGACTACATCAATCGTATTAAAGTTCGCATAAGTGCCACTCTCCGGTACCATGTAAGTAACCTGAGGTGCTGCATTTTTAATGTTCGGTACGGCAAAGTCACCAACTACGGCAACCGCAACTTCACCATTCGCAAACAGATTGGTTAATTCAGAAGATTTTGTATAAGTTTTGAATACATTCGGTTTCAATTCTTCTAAAGCAGTGAATGCCGCTGCGCCATTATCGGATTTGATATCAACACCCTTGTGATCGCTGGCAATATGTACAATAGAAGGTCCAAAGGTTGTGGACAGATCTGGGATGGCAACCTTACCTGCCAGTTCCGCTTTCCACAAATCATCCCAAGAAGTGATCTCGAAACCGATCGCATCCTTGTCATAGATGATACCAACACTCTGAATAACGATTGCCGGTCCATAACCACTCTCAGCCTGCATATTCTTTGCCGGAGTAATCAACTGATTCAAATTCTCGATTCTGGATGCATCTACCTTGTCGAATAAGCCTGCCGCATAGCCTTTCGCAGCGGTAGACTGATTCAGTTCGATCACATCAATGCCGCTTTCCGGATTGCTTTCCAACTTCGTGTAGCGATCAGCCGCATTGCCCAAATCCGTAGTGATCTTGCAGTTATACTTCTCTTCAAACGGTTTGATGATATCGCTCTGCACGATATCCTCACTCAGCTGAAACGTGGAAACGGTCAATACACAAGGCTCATCACTTGCTTCATCATTGGATGAACAAGCCGCCATTGTGCAAAGCATCGAACCACATAATACCAATGCTAATCCTTTCTTCATGTTCTTTTTCCTCCTTCTACACAAGAACAATTTTATGGGAAGGCAGACACAGTTTACATGTATCGCCTGTCTCATACACAGTTGTGCCGTCACCGTTGACCACCAATGTGCCCAGCGGTGTTTTCATCTCATATTGATAACTCTTACCAAGGAAAGTACGGACAATCACGGTACCCTCAATGCAGTTATCCCCTGCTTCTGTAACAATACGAATATCATCCGGACGAATGGTCATTTTCACATCGTTGCCCTCATGTAGCGCATCGACATGGAAACGCGTGTCCCCTGCCTGATAGATGTGGTCTGCCTGCTTTGTGGCTGAGATGAAGTTTTCAAAGCCAATGAATCGCGCCACAAATTCCGTTTTGGGATTTGTATAAATATGTTCCGGCGTATCGTATTGCTCGATCACACCTTGATTCATAACCGCTACCCGATCGGAAATAGAGAAGCATTCCTCTTGATCATGGGTAACGAAGATCGTCGTAATGCCCAACTGCTTTTGTAGGCGCTTGATTTCTACGCGCATCTGGATACGCAATTTCGCATCCAAATTGGACAATGGTTCATCCAGAAGTAACAGCTTCGGCTCAATGACCAAAGCACGTGCCAATGCGACCCGCTGACGCTGCCCGCCGGACATCTGTCTTGGCAAACGATCCTTATATTCACTCAAGCCACAGATTGCCAACATATCATCAACCTTACGATCTATCTGCGCCTTATCCATTTTGCGCATTTTTAAACCAAAGGCAACATTGTCCTTAACGCTTAAGTGCGGAAATAACGCATAACTTTGAAAGACGATGCCGAAGTTGCGCTTATGAACGGCAATCTTAGTAAAATCCTCACCATCCACCATCAATTCACCGCCACGCGGATCAATGTATCCGGCTACTACGCGCAAGGTTGTCGTTTTACCGCATCCGGAAGGACCCAAAAGAGAAACCAGTTCGCCCTTTTCGATGGAGAGATTCAAACCCTCCAAGATATTTGTTTTTCCGTCATAACTGACGCAGATATTATTTAAATCAACAAATGACATACCGAATCCTCCTATTTCGCCAGCGCGGATATACCGAGCGTTTTCTCTACCGCAAACATAATCAGTACCGTTGCCAACATGAGCAGCACCGATACCGCCGATACGGTCGGATCGAAGTTATATTCCACATAACTCATGAGCGTTGCCGGCAAAGTGGTGATTCCCGGCCCACTCAGAAACATAGATACAGGAATATTGTTAAAGGAATTGATAAAGGCAAGCAGGAAACTGGAAATGATACCACTGGAGATATTGGGCAGTACCACCTTGAAGAACGCACGCCATTTATCACAACCTAAACTCCAAGCTACCTCCTCAATCGAGAAGTCAAATTGTTCCAAAGAACCGCCCACCACACGAATGATATAGGGCAACACGACAAGGAAATGACCAAACAATAAGCCCTGATATACGGGAAAGCGCATCTTGATCACCAAGTATTGAAACAGCGCATAACCAACCACAATTCCGGGAATGATTGTCGGTGAAAGAAAGAAACTCTTAATTAGTTTCTTGCCACGTAAACTGTATCGTGACAGCGTGTAAGCAATCGGCACTCCAACTAACAGTGCCAATAAGGTGGCTAACAATGCGATTTGAATACTTAACAGAAAGGCTTTGCGAAAAGATTCAGACGCAATCGCTTTGCCAAACCATTCTGTTGAAAACCCACTGATCGGAAACTGAATGGTCGGTTGGCTGTTAAATGCCGTTACCGCAATGATAACAAGCGGTAAAAACAGAAATAGAAAGACCAGTATCGAAAAGATGGTTAATCCTTTATATCTACGCATTTACTTCACCCCGCTTATCTAAGCGTGCCGCAATCAGATTCAGCACCTTCATGACGATGAGTGTTAAGATGATCATCACCGCAGCGATCACCCCGGCACTGCTCCAATCATTCAAGGTCACTGCCTTTTGATAGACCAGCGTAGCCAGCACCAACGATTTATTACCGCCCAACAACTGAGGAGTGGTATATGCAGTCAACGCGCCGGTAAACACCAATACCGCACCGGTGATCATACCGGGCACGCTCATTGGCAATACCACTTTGATGAACGCTTTTAATTTGCTTGCGCCTAAACTTTCCGCTGCCTCCATCATATCATTGTCAATCTGATCCATTACGCCGACCAAAGTCATAATCATGATCGGTAAAAACAAATAGATTGTACCAATTAAAATTGAAAATTCTGTATAAAGCATACTGAGCGGTTCCTCAATGATGCCCATATTCATAAGCATCGTATTGATGACGCCATTTTTACCTAATATATTGATCCATGCAAAACTGCGCACAACCGAATTGGTCAGCATCGGAAAGATGGATACCGCA
This sequence comes from Erysipelotrichaceae bacterium, assembly GCA_022799495.1. Classification (GTDB taxonomy): domain Bacteria; phylum Bacillota_I; class Bacilli_A; order Erysipelotrichales; family Erysipelotrichaceae; genus C-19. The sequence continues at coordinate 59,636 of JAAWON010000001.1, forward strand.
ATCAAGATACCCTTCCATCTGGCAGGACAGCGGGAGATAAAATAAGAGGTAGGAACGCCCAGCACCACACAGACCAGTGCCGCAATCACGGCAATCCGCAAGGTGCGAATCAAAATCTCCATGTAATAATCATCCTGAAAAAAGGATGTATAAGCACTCAGGGAAAAACCATCCGGAAATACCGTCGGCCACAATACCGCAAATAAAGGCACCAATAGAAAGAATAACAACAGTACTGTGCCGGGAAGCAGAAATAAATAAGCGATCTGTTTTTTCATGCTTCGTCCTCCTCAAATAAAAACGGCCTCTATATGATATAGAAGCCGAACAAAAAAGCAGGCTCCTATTGCTTGTCTCATAAAATAGAAGCCGTAAATGTTCTGTTTCGATATCATCATAGTCCAGCAATTTACGGCTGCCGGGTAGAAACGTAACGCACCTTATCTGCGCCATATATGATGTAATCCAATACATTTGTTATTATAGCAAATTCACTTCCCCTTTGGCAAGAAAATTTATCAATTCAACTTAAATTTCTCACCCTTCGCCTAAACACCTTATGCGTAAGAATTGCGAAAGGCTTTTTTAAACAGATCACAAAGCATATGGAATGCCACTTTATCACCTTGCTTCTTCTCCATTTGTATAAATGGAATTAAGCAAATGCACCCTAATTCTATTTCTTACGGCTGAGCAAATGCATTCACACAGGCGACTGCACGATGCCATTTCGCCAAACGCAACATCTGTTGTGTCGCATCCTCTTGTGGGAAAAAGGGTTGGATTTTTTGTTCCAGCGCATTGATTTCATCGAGATCTTTCCAATATCCCACTGCAAGGCCGGCCAGATACGCTGCGCCCAAAGCGGTTGTTTCACTTAGCAAGGAGCGCTTGACTTCGCATTGTAACAGATTTGCCTGAAACTGCAACAAGAATTGATTGCGCGCTGCACCGCCATCCACACGCAGGGCAGACAAAGGCAACTGTGCATCCTTACGCATCGCATCAATCACATCATAGGTTTGATAAGCAAGGCTTTCCAGCGTTGCTCGGATGATGTGTTCCTGCGTTGTGCCTCTGGTTAAGCCAAAGATCGCACCGCTTGCCTGTGCATTCCAATAAGGTGCACCCAAGCCGGTAAAGGAAGGCACCACATATACGCCCTCACTGCCAGACACTGCCTGCGCACGCACTTCACTTTCCTCACTGTTATTTAAAATCCGCAGGCCATCCCGCAGCCACTGCACAGCCGCCCCGGCCACAAAGACGCTGCCCTCTAATACATAAGTACTCTGATGATGGATGCGCCAACCGACACAGGATAACAAGCCATGCTCGGAAATGATTGGTTGATTCGCCGTGTTCATCAGCAAAAAACAACCGGTGCCATATGTATTTTTCACATCGCCACTGTGAAAACAGCGCTGTCCAAATAAAGCAGCTTGTTGATCACCAATGAGGGCGCCAATGGGAATCGGATGATCAAACAATCCCTCACACACACCATATATTTCACTGCTGTCACAAATTTTGGGCAACATACAGCGCGGGATCTGCCAAAGCGCAAGCAGTTCTTCATCATAATCCATTGTATTCAAATTCATTAACATCGTCCGTGAGGCATTGGAAACATCGCTGACATGACACTTCCCTTTCGTCAACTTCCACACCAGCCAACTATCCACAGTACCAAACAACAGTTCGCCGGCTTTCGCCCGATCTCTTGCGCCTTCGACATGATCAAGGATGAAGCGCAGTTTTGAAGCACTGAAATAAGGATCCAGCACCAAGCCTGTTTTCGCTTTGATCCACTCCTCTTTCCCCTGTTCTTTCAATGCTTCAATATAAGAATTGCTTTGACGGGATTGCCATACGATTGCGGGATAGATGGGCTGAGTGCTCTTTTTATCCCATACAATAGTGGTCTCTCGCTGATTTGTAATGCCAATCGCCGCAATCTGCGTATCCTTGACACCGCACTTGGCCATTACCTCAAACATCACACCAACTGTATATGCCCAAATATCATTCGCATTTTGTTCGACCCACCCGGGGTGTGGATAAAAATTTTCCAGTTCCTTTTGTGCTATGCCAATCACATTTGCCTCATGATCAAACAAAATGGCACGGGTACTCGTTGTGCCTTGATCTATCGCCATAATATAAGTTTCCATCGTTTTGTTTTCAGGATGTCCTATCATCCTGCCGCTCCTTTCCTTTTGCCCTGCCATTTCCCTACTTATCAGAATACTTATTTTATCCAACCACTCTCTTACTTAACTGCTAATCCAATTCCGTACTGCCTCTCTTTTACGCTTCATCTATCTATAAACTAAGTATACCATGCGCATTCTCGCGAAGCAATGCCTCACAGCGACCATTTGTCTTGCGCTTTAACATGTAAAAAACTGCCTGCCCATACAGTCGCATATCACTGTTTGGACAGACAGTTCATTCTGTTATAAATGCAAACTCACTTTGATCGCATGATCCACTTTCCCCATGGTCGTATCATCCAGTGTACAGATCCATTGGCCCAAGCGCTGTTTATCAATCGTGCGCAGTTGTTCACATAAGATCATGGAAACATAACTAAGCGCATCATCCGCAAAGATCACATGGGTAGGGATCGGCGGTTTGCTCATCTTCTTGGAAATCGGAGCGACAATAATCGTATTAGAATATTTATTGCCCTTATCATTTTGAATGACCAGCACCGGCCGCACTCCGCCTTGTTCACTGCCGATCACCGGTGATAAATTCGCATAAAACACATCTCCGCGCTTTACCATTATTTCATCACTGCCACCTGCATACTGTTGATCACACTCATCATTTCCTCCGGATCCAAATCATCGGAGAACACGGTATACTCAATCCCATTTGCCATCGCAGACAAACGATTTCCATCATAGAATCCCACCACATCCAAGACATCCATCATCTGTCCCGGCATGATGACTGTCTGCGTTGTATCGGAACCGGTACGAATATTTTCCACAACCGTGAAATTCTTAGCACCGCTGAACTCCAGAATGTGCTTGGTGACACCATTGTTATTCATTACGCTCTTGCCACTCAGTTGAGCATCAAATACCGCAGAAGGATACAGCGGCAAATCCGCTTCACTCACCATCGTAGTACTGGTTGGTTTTTCCATGCTGGTTGGTGCCGCAAAATAATCAGCGGCGATTTCCTTATTATAATCTACGGTATGAAATTGAATGCGCAATTCTGCATTTTCATCCTGATTATAGATTTCTACCCATTGAATATTCGCATCTTTATCAAATAACATCTTCTGCTTTACATAACTTTTATTGTTTGGATACACGACCGGTGTAGTGATCACATATCCATCTTCCTGTTTCTCTATCTCCGCATTCTCATCATCCACAAATTGAACCATTGATTGTAATAGATAAGGTTTGGGACTGTTCAAAGGCCAGTCTCCCTCAAACTTGAAGATTTGATTCAAGGCCGGAGTTACGACAAATACGCCCTGTTCATTGCGCAGGATGATCTGTTCTTGATTCAGTGCTTTATCCAGCAAACTGACTTTAAACATTTCCACTTCATCCATCTTCTGATAGCCTACTTCCACCGCATAGCTCTTAATATCCTCGCCTTTGGTGATCTCCATATCTCCCTTTAAGATGTACGAATCCAAATCATCCATGACTTTATGAAACTGTCGATCAAATGATTTCGGTCTTAAGGCAAAACCTAAGGCAATCGCCAAGATCACAATGCCCAGCGCAGCGATCACTTTCTTTTTCATACGATTCCTCCCTTTCGCTCACTTCACTGTATGCCCAAGCAAGTAAATTCATTCATAAACGCTCAGGATTTTCATAGATTGAAGTAGGTGATGGTAATGATGAAGAAACTAACGAGTGTGGCGCAAATTCTGGTTATTTTATTTTGTATTGATTATAGTATCACGATTCTGTTAGGGTTTGAATTGATTTATGCCCGCGCGATTGAAGCCGGTGTGCTTGCGAAAGTGTATGCCTTTGTGATTGGTGCTTGTGGATTTTTGGCCATGCTTGGTATGGGTAAACAAGAGGATTAGCGGGTGATGTAGCAGATAGCGTTTGTTTGTGCATAAGCCAGCAAAAGATCGCTCACATGGGACTTATCGAATAATGAAAAATTTGATACGATATGGCAAGTCAGAAAGGATGTGAGATCATGTTAGCTGATTATCATGTGCATACTGCATATAGTCCTGACAGTACCTATCCGATGGAAGATGTCGTAAAACGCGCCATCGAATTGGGATTGGATGAATTATGTTTCAGCGATCACAGCGATTATGCGATGGGAGCGAACCAAGTATGCGATTTTCCCGCATATTTCCGCCAAATTGATGAATTAAAACAGCGCTATCAGGGACAAATTGTACTCAAGACCGGCGCAGAATTTGGTATGCAGACTCATACAATTCAACAGTTTCAAGATACCTTTGATCAATATCCCTTTGATTTCGTACTGTTATCCTGTCATCAAATTGACAACCGTGAATTTTCGAATCAGGATTTCCAACAAGGCAAAACGCAGGAAGAGATCAATTCTGCCTATTATCAAGAAATCTATGAGGTAATGAAACAATATAAGGATTATAGCGTATTGGGACATTTGGATGCGATCAAACGCGACGATCCCTATGGTGTTTATCCATTCGTTCATAACAAAGAGATCATTGAAGCGATTCTGCGACTAGCAATTGCGGATGGCAAAGGGATTGAGGTCAATACCTCCAGTTTTCGCTATCATTTGCCGGATTTAACACCATGTCGTGAGATCTTGCGCTTGTATCTTGAACTAGGTGGCACCATTCTTACCATCGGTTCTGATTCTCATAAACAGGAACATTTGGCTGCTCAATTTCCATTTGTGATACAAGAACTCAAGCAAATCGGCTTTACTCACTATTGTACCTTCACCAAGATGGAACCCATTTTTCATGAATTACCCTAGCCTGATTTCAGGCTTTTTTTGTGTTTTCAAAGATGTTGTAAGGAAAGAGACAATAGAAAAAGAACTCAAATCACTTCGAGTTCTCATTTTCCGCGATTTCATTAAAATCACTCAGCGTCATCTGCTTTTTCTGTAAACGATAGGCAAACAATTCCTTAGCAAGCATATATACCACCGCAAATAACGGCACCCCAATGAACATGCCCACGATACCAAACAAGCCTCCACCCACACATACGGCAAACAAGATCCACAAACTAGGCAAACCGAGTTTATCGCCTAAAATCAGCGGGCCTAAAATATTACCGTCAAATTGTTGCAGCAATAAAATAAATAAGGCAAAATACACTGCATCAATCGGATGGATGATCATTAGGATAAATACTCCGGGTACTGCACCGATAAAGGGGCCAAATACCGGTATCATATTGGTAATGCCGACAATCACCGATAGTAAGATCGCATAAGGCAGCTGCAAAATAGACATGCCGATGTAACACAGCACTCCGATAATCAAGGAATCAATTGCTTTCCCTACGATAAAATTATTGAAAATATCTGCGGTTTTCCGTGATGTGGTGATGAGATACTCTGCCGTATCATTAGGCAAGAGGGCATATACCGCAATGCGGGTATGACGACACAGTTTTTCCTTATCCAGCAGCATATACAATGCCGACATGATGCCCAGCACCACATTCAGTAACATATTCATGAAACCATAGGAGAGACGCGCCATTTGCGGCAATGCATTACTGACAAAATCAGTCAGTCGCGCAAAAATATCCTGATTTCCAAACAGTTTTTGAATTTCATCTAAATCCAGATGGTTTTCTTCAATCATCGCCTCCACAAAGATCTGAAAATCACTGATATACTTTGGAAAGGTTTCTACCAACGAATGTATACTCTCCCATAACTGCGGGATTAACAGATAGAAAAACAGACCGACAATGAAAATCCCTAGAATCAAGGCTGCGATTGCGGCCAAGGTACGCTTGTGTCCCTGCTTGATACGCAGTTTGTTAAGTCCCTTTTCCTCAATGAACATCATCGGTTTATTCAATAAAAAGGCAATCGCAAAGCCAAGAATAAACGGTGAAATTAAACCAAACAGACCGGCAAAGTAACTTTTCAGCGCAGTCAAATTGTAAAATGCGAAAAAGATCACGATCGCAATCAAGGCAACACTGCCATAAGTTACGATTCTTTTCTTCATACTCTCATCATAATGAAACCGCATGCGGCACCTCCCAAGTTCTAATCGTTTCTATTCTGCCTATGTACGCTTCATCAACGCAATCGCATCCAGCAATTCCGCAATCGCTGCGTTGGTTTCAAAACCCTGTACTTCATTACGGAACGCATAAGCATTTTGTGAAATGGTTAAGATCGCCGGCACTTGTGTATGCTTAAATAGATTGCGTCGGCATGTGGATAAAAACCAATTTAGATCCGCTAAGAATACACTTGGCTCATCTAAATGATAAAAACGCATGATGTCACCTAACTCAGCGCGCAGTAAGGATCCGTCCAGATATTGTTTTAAAAAGGCTGTGAGCGTGAGATCACGTCCCAAATGATCACACAGATAATCATGATAAAACCATTTCATCGGATCTATCTGATCTGCTTTCAATTCAGCGGTTGGCGCCACTTCAAAATGGATCGTGCCATCCTTACACACCGGTAAGAGATTTGTAGGTACAGCCTCTTTTTTCATGCGCTGATTCAGCGTTTTGGACAGTTCAAACAACTGTACTTTGGTCAAATCCCCCAAGATGCCCAAAGCACCAATCGCATCTCCATACAAGGTACAATAGCCAAGCGCATTTTCCACCTTATTGCCATTATTCACCACAACCCCACCATGAATGGCCGCAAAGGTTGATAACAGATGGCCACGCAACCGTGCCTGTACATTTTCACGAACCAAATCTTGTGATGCGGGATAACCATACGCTTGCAAAATGGCATCACTTGCATCTACCAAAGGAGCGATACTGCCTTCATGAAAGGCAATCCCGAGCACACTTGCACTGTGTCGCGCATTTTCCTTTGTTTGTTTACTGTTATGGGCACTGCTCATACTATAGCCAATGATGCGCTCACTCCCCAAGGCATACGTCAACAAAGCAGCCGATACACTGGAATCTAAACCGCCGGATAGTCCGATGATCCATGGACAGCGCCCACCTAGTATCTGACGATCAAAGCCACGAATTGCCTGCGCCAATAATTCCAATAAATCTCTTTTTAACGGTTCTTGTTTCTTTAACTGCGTCGTGTCAATCAGCACATAGCCACTTTTTCCATACGGCATCTGCCACATACAATTTCCGTTTTCATAGATGGCACTGCCTCCCTCCATCATTACCACTGCTTTATTTTTATTTTGTATGCCTACCGCATTGACATAGATTACATTACCGCGCAGTTTCATTTCCTCATGGACATCATAAGGTCGTGCATCTAAATTGATATTCCAATCGCAAAGTTGTAATTCAGCACCGAAATTCAAGGCCAAATACTGATCCTGAAACTCAATCGCTTTATTGATGGAAGATTCACTGAATACTGTTTCATCATAAAATAAATCGTTTCCTTTCGCTTTGACGCGCATATAAGTTTCTTTCTGTTTTGCCAAAAAGGCACAGTGAAACAGATGCCCGCCACGATAGCGAATATTCCCCCATACAATCGCAATCGTTTCACTCTGCGCAATGATACGCTCATTAAATGAATCCAAATAGCGACAGTAATCCGGATCCTTAAAACCATCCCCGACATTTCCGCTAATTGCATCCTGTGGAAACAAAATCATATCCGCATGATCTCGTTTTGCCTGTTCAATCATTTCACACATATAAGCATAATTCGCTTCACATCTGCCTGCTTGTACTTCCATTGTGACAATCGCTAGTTTCATAGTTGTTCTCCTTGCATACTTCTTTATTTTACCACATTCAGCTCAATTTAACGACTGTTCTTTTTCGATAAAGTGATACCTTCTCTATCAATTTTGTCACATTACGAAGTTGTTAAACAAAAACATATAGAAAACCATTCACTTTTTTGTTTAAAAGGATGCGATAATTTCTCGCTCCGTGCTTGAATTGTCTGTTTTTTCTCTTTATAATGGTAACAGCAAACAGCGTTATCAATGAAATCAGGTGATGAGATGCAGGATATATTGGAAGGCAATATTGCCGTAAAAGCAGCGATACAAGCAGGACATAGAGTGATCGAACAGTTGCTGGTGGATGAACATAAGCAAGATCGCGATACCCGTTATATTGTGCGTTTGGCAAAGGATCGAAAAATCGCCGTAACAAAATTGCCGCGAAATCAAATTGATGCCTTGGCAAAAGGCAAAACCCATGGCGGCTTGCTTGCATACTGCCATGAACGCGCCTATCAGAGTTTGGATGCCTATGTAGGTAGAGAACATGTGTTTTTGGCACTGTTAGAAGGGATAGAGGATCCCTATAATTTCGCATCGGCACTGCGTTCTTTATATGCGGCAGGTTGTGAGGGCGTTATCGTTTCGCCACGCAACTGGACAAGTGCGACTGATGTGGTGGCAAAAGCAAGCGCAGGGGCATCAGAACTGATTGATCTGATCAAAGCGGATGATATGAACCGGACCATTGTACAGTTAAAATCACAAGGGATTTCCCTAGTTTGTGCACAGCGCTGTGACGATGCACAAAGTATTTTTACCTATCAATTCCCAAAGCGCCTTTGTCTTGCGATTGGCGGAGAAATGCGGGGTTTATCCAAAAGCGTCCGTTGTGCAAGCGATCAAAATATTTATATCCCTTATGGCAATTCTTTCCGTAACGCCATGAGCGCCGCAAGCAGTTGTGCAATCCTCGCTTTTGAACATCTGCGCCAAACAATTGAAAGAACGGATAAAAAATGACAGACTCCTGTCTTTTTTATTAGGACATAATCACTATACTTTCGTCTTATACACATCAGCACCATCATGCCACACTGGCTCATTTACTACATCCACCTAAGATAAAACAAAACACATTTAGCACTATGTGATAACAGTCGCTAAATGTGTTGTTTTCAATCTATTTCTTTCCTGTTTAAAGCAGCACAATCCCATGTTCGCCGCATACCTTATGCATCTCCTCACTCCATGCGCTGACCTGTACTTCACCTATGTGTGCCTTGTTTAATAGCACCATACAAATACGTGACTGGCCGATTCCTCCTCCCATCGTCAACGGCAACTCCCCATTCAGCAGCATCCGATGAAACGGCAGTTCCTCGCGTGCTAAACAACCTGCCTTACTTAACTGCTCATGAAGGCTTTGTGCATCCACCCGAATCCCCATACTGGATAATTCCACCACACAATCCAACAGCGGATAATAAATCAAAATATCACCGTTCAACTTCCAATCATCATAATCCGGTGCTCGCCCGTCATGCGGTTGACCACTGTTTAAACGATCCCCAATCTGCATTAAAAACACACTTTTATGCTTTTTACAAATCGCATATTCTCGTTGTTTGGGGGTTAAATCAGGATATGCATCCTCCAATTCCTGCGTTGTGATAAAGGTGATATCCTCATAGATAAAAGGCTCCAAGTTCTCAAATACCTTGATGATCTCTGACTGTGTTTCACACAATGCCTTCATAATCAAAATTACGGTATGGCGAAGCAGCGCTTCTCCGCGTTCCTGTTTAGAAATAATCTTTTCCCAATCCCACTGATCCACATAGATCGAATGCAGATGGTCCAAGTCCTCATCTCGACGCACCGCATTCATATCCGTATAAATCCCCTTATTCACATTGAGATGATAGCGTTTCAGCGCCATCCGTTTCCATTTTGCCAAGGAATGAACAATCTCCATATCCTCGCCGCTCTCTTTTATGTCAAAGCGCACAGGCCGCTCTACCCCACTTAGATTATCATTCAAACCACTGTCCCCTGCCACAAACAGCGGCGCTGAAACACGCATCAGATTCAAATGGTTGGCCAAACGCTTTTCAAATAAATCCTTTACATATTTAATAGCGATCTCTGTTGTCACTAGATCCAATTTATTCTCATAATGTTTCGGTATGCGCAAATCTTGAACTGCCATCCTCATTCCTCCCTTTTCATTGGCACTATTATACTCCATATTCCTCAGAAAATATACGCTTTTCAAACATAAAAAAGGAAGTCCGATCATTCAAAGACTTCCCGTTTGCCAATCACTATTTACGAAATTATGCCTCATGGCTTAAAATATAGCGTTTGGCAAGATAAACAATGATTTTCATCGTTCCATTTACCAATAGAATCAATAGCGAGATAAAAGCAGTTGCCTCAATCAGCGATTGGGAATCAAACTGCGGAATCATAAGCGCAATCGGCATATTCTTGAAGTTTGCCAAAAAGGATACCGCTGATATCGTTACCATCGCATTGACAAATAGATAGGAGAACATCTCCACAATCGTTGCTTTGGTACAAGGAATATAGACATCCAGCAACATACGCAACTTCCCAATGCCCATGGTCAAGGAAATATCCTCTAGTTTCTCATTGAAATTGGACAATGAGTTATAAGCCAATAAATATGGAGAAGCAAAGAAATGAGTAACATTCACCATCACCAAGATAATAATCGTACCGTAGATAGCACTGCCTTTTAGCAGTAACACATAACTTAAGCCCAATACGATACCGGGAATGGCCAAAGACACCATCGCAATTAAATGAAGCGCAAGTGCGGTGAAATTGCGCTGGCTGCGTGCGGTCACATAAGCACAGAAGTAAGTCAAAATCACACCGATGAGTGCAGTGGCCATCGCAATCGCCAATGAGTTCAACAAGTACGTACCGATGCCCAAATCAAATGCCTTCTGCACATTCACCAAAGATAAGGAGAGATCAATCGGATAATGCGCAACCAGTGATAACAACGCAAATGCTAAAATCGGCAAGGCGATCAAAATAATCACCAGCGTGCAGAAACCATACGCGATCAGATCACGCTTCTTGTTCTCCTTAATCAAATAGGCTTGGGTAATCGTTGAGTTTGATGTGCTGTTGCGATTGAACAGATCCAATAAAAAGGCAATCAAGGCCGGAATTAACAAGATGATGCCAATGATCGTTCCTTTTGAGAAATCAAGCAGACCGATTACCTCCCGATACATATAGACCGGTAAGGTCATCATCTTTCCTCCTACCATCAAAGGCACACCATAATCAGTGAAAATCAAGGTGAATGTCGCAAAGATCGCAGAGATCAAAGGACGCTTCATATTAGGCAGGGTAATTGTCATGAACTGTTTCATTTTGGATAAACCCAATACCTCTGCCGCCTCATAAGTTGTATAATCCTCATAATGAAATACATCCGTCAACATCAAGAAAGCGGGTGGAAAAGAATACAGAATGGATCCGATGATAATACCAACATAGCCGTATAGATTGATATTGATCCCCAATAAATTCGTCAATATTCCATTATCACCGAACAAAATCACCAAGCCTTGTCCATGAGAAATACTGGGAATCAGCATTGGCAAAGTAAACAGCATCGCAAATACGGCGCGATAACGCATATTAGAGCGATTGACACACCATGCCAGAGCGAATGCAATACTGACCGAAATCAACGTTGCCACACTTGTCGTAAATAAAGAATTGCGTATCATCGGCATAAACTGCGGTGATTGAAATACGGCCGGGATGTCAGATGGATCAATATGACTCATTAAAGTGATGAGCGGCAGCACGACGGACACCAATAAAAATACAATGATGAACACTCGTAGGCTGTTATATCCCTTATTTTTCATAAAGCGTTCTTCCTGTGCATTTTAACAGCGATTGCAGTTTTTGATCCAGATGCGCAATGACAAAATCTTTAATATAATCATTGGCCGGATGATCATAGATCTGTTTTGGCGTATCCAACTGCTCAATGTTTCCTTCACTCATTACCATAATGCGATCACTTAAATAAAACGCTTCTTCCTGTTCGTGAGTGATAAAGATCATCGTAGAATTGAACTGTTTTTGAATCTCTTTCAATTCCTTTTTCATCACTTCCCGCATACTGACATCCAATGCCGAAATCGGCTCATCCAACAAAATGATTTTAGGATTGAGCGCCAATGTACGCGCAATCGCGACACGTTGTTGCTGACCGCCGGATAATTGCGAAGGGCGCTTATGAAGTTGCTCCTGCATCCCGATTTGTTCCAGTGTCTTAACCGCAATTGATCGACTCTCTGCTTTTTTATCGGCACGCAGTCTCAATGCATATTCCACATTCTCCAAAACTGTCATATTGGGGAACAACGCATAATTTTGGAAGATGATGCCCATCTCGCGCTCATGTGGTTTTAAGGCGGAGATATCCTTTCCATCCATCAAAATCTGACCGCTGTTTTGTTGATCCAAACCGATCAATATGCGAAGCAGTGTCGTCTTACCACAACCACTCGGCCCCAAAACACTTAGAAATTCTCCCTCTTTCACTTGGAAGGATACAGATTTCAACACCTCTTTTTGATCAAAGCGTTTTGTAAGATCCTTCACTTCCAGTTTAATTGTATCTTTTAGTATTTCCATAATCCCAACAGCCTTTCTTTTTCACTCATATCTTCAATTCCCTGCATATCCGCATATTGAATATTCTGCGGATAATTGGCAATGGTATTTTCCTGATTCACCAAAATTTGTTCCGGTGAGAAATGTTTCTTATCATATACGAGGAAATCATTGACGAGAAAGGAGAACACCCGTCTGATATCCTCATCCGTTTCACGACCTTTGATCAATCCGGTACCGGTCAATGAGTACGGAGATCCCTCTGCGGGATAAATGATTTTAAAATCATTGCCGTTATTGATCTCATTCACCGCTTGGAATGTCAATCCCAAACCGATGGCAACCTCTCCTTGGATCAACAATTTGATCGGTCCCGATCCGCTTTCACTGAACAACTTGATATTTCGCTCCAAATCATCAATATAAGCAAGCGCCGCTTCATCCCCCATCGTATTGATCAAACTCTTGTAGAAGAAATAACCGGTGCCGCTTGATTTAGGATCCGGCATAGCAATCAATCCTTTGTACATCGGATCCAATAAATCCTCATAAGTTTGCGGTTGCGGTAAGCCATGCTTTTCCAAAACACTTGGATTGATAATGAACGCACCAGCCTGTCGCTCCCATGTCACATATAAATTATCATGATCCGCAGGCGCTAACCCCTCCATAAATTCTTGATGACTGTATCCAGAAATATCACCCAATGCATCCTCAATGAAATGCATATAGGAAGTTTCCAAGCCAACTATCATATCCGCATCACTGTTCTCCCCCTCCATGTGGATTTTAGCGGCAGCCTTGGCGGTAGGTATATACATCACACGAATGGCCAAATCGGGAAAGCGCTCATCCAACTGCTTTTGCAGTTCTTCCCCGCGAAATTGTTCCAAGCAGGAATAGATGATAATCGTTTGTTCCTTATTACGTGTCACCATAAATAATAGGATGGCAGTGATCACGGTCAATAAAACAAAAACCTTTTTCATAGCAGCTCCTGTCGTTCATTTATATTGAAATAATCCAATAATTTGAACACTATACGGTTATATTATACCGATTTCAGTTATAAATGCAATAGCTAAAATCAAATTTGTCTTCGATAATCTGAATCAATTGAATTTATTTGTATCATTTTCCCCCTAATGAACAAATAATCATTTACAAATCGCCATTTATGTTGTAAGATTGAGCATGCGAAATAGGTTTTTGAACATAATAATACTGTTTCACTCAAACAATAAAAGCATAAAAAATGCAGGAAAGGAACCCCTCATGAATCTAACATTATTACAATTTGAACTGCTCGTAAGAATCGAACGTCATCCAAAGCAGAAACATTCCCAAAGAGAATTGGCCAAAGCACTGGATGTTTCACTTGGTGTTATCAATAAGACAATGAAGGAATTAAGCGATCGTGAGTTAATCATGCCTATGGGCAACAGTAAATATGAAATCACCTTGAAAGGGTATGAATGGCTGGAGCCTTATCGAGTAAAAAGAGCCATCTTTATGGCTGCGGGCTTTGGCAGTCGCATGGTTCCGGTTACGCTGAATACCCCCAAACCACTGATTAAGGTTTGTGGCAAGCGCATTATTGAAACCTTGCTGGATGCGGTGCTGGCGGCCGGTATTCAAGATATCATAATCGTTCGCGGTTATCTCGGTGAACAATTCGACGTGTTATTGAAACAATATCCGATGATCAAATTCATCGAAAATCCCATTTATAATGAATCCAATAATATCTCCAGCGCCTATATGATGCGGGATCTCATAGAAAATGCCTATGTTTTAGAATCTGATCTTGTCTTGTATAACCCTGATATTATTCGCAAATATGAATATACCTCCAATTATACGGGTATGAAGGTGGATGTAACGGATGACTGGTGCTTTGAGACAAAAAACAATGTCATAACAAAAGTAAAAGTAGGTGGAAAACAGGTTCACCACATGTATGGCATCTCCTATTGGACCAAAGAAGATGGATTAAAACTGCGTCAGGATATTGATGCGGTATTCCATATGCCCGGAGGAAAAGAACACTATTGGGATGAGGTTGCCCTGCGTGAGTGCATGGATCATTATGCGGTACATGTACGCCCGGTTGCCAAAGGGGATGTTGTAGAGATTGATACCTTCAATGAATTAAAGCAGATTGATCCTGTATACAATGTATAAAATAAAATTGATTAGTTTGCTCTAATCAGATAAAGAAAGTGGTTCCCATGCGAATGCGATCCACTTTTTTTTCATGTGCTGATTTCAAATCAATCACTATGATTCAATCCACTTCATCTTCATTTCCCTTTATAGGAATTAAGATAGGATGAGCGGATAATTTCTGCTTGTCAATTCCTTAGCCTTTCTTTATAATTAAGGCAATTAAAGCCAAAGTCATAGATTGTATTGGCACATGCAAAAGAAGCTGATCATATCACTGTTCCATATCAAAGGGGGAAGGAAGATGAATCCAAAACAACTGCTGGAACAAGCAGACACCATCCATCACACAGAACTACATCTAAGTGCGACAAATCATCAAGCACTGCCAAGGTTATCAAATGGTGCCTTAGTGGAACTGAAACAAGGTTCCCTGCTTTATCATTGTCTTGATGAGCGTGAACCGCTAAACTCACCACAGTGGTATCTATTTTCAGCACGTTCCAGTGCTGAATTACATCCCCTTGATTCTGCCATTCTCTCCTTATGGCAGTGGCAAGGGCTCTGTCTCACGATTTCTGAGACGCCTTGGATTTGTCTTACCCTCTCTGCATTAGAACAGGAATTGATCCATGCGTTGCGCCAATGCATGATAGATTCAAATGTGGATCCAATCTGGTTGGAAACACTGAGCGCAACCTTATTGATGTCTTTGCGCCGGCGTATTCCTTCCCTTTCCTTTCATCCTGCCAAGCGCACTTCATTTCTCATGCAACAAATCACGGATTATATGCATACACATTATCAGGAAACAATTTCATTGGATCAACTGGCACAACAATTTCACCGTGATAAATATGCCTTAGCCCATCATTTCAAACATCATAGCGGCACCACTATCACCGCTGTTTTAACCCAAATTCGCCTATCACACGCAAAAACACAACTATGCCAAACTCATCATTCCATTCATGAAATTGCTCAGCATTGTGGTTTTTCCAGCACCTCTTACTTCATCCAGTGCTTTCGTAAACAATTTCATCTGACACCTTTACAATACCGCAAGCAATATCAGCGAAACAAGCGCGTTTTGCGATAAACCAGCCTATCAATACAAAAAAACAACAGCCGCTGTCTAAAGAAATTCTTAGGCCATTGACTGTTGTTTTTATTTAACGTATGAATGATTATGCTTTTACTTTCACACAGGTGCCATCCGGTCCCGGAGTGGAGTTCAAATACTCGGCAATTTTCGCTTTTTGATCTGCCTTGCAGGGACGACAAGTTCCCACAACACTAACCTCACCGGTTACCAAAGCCTCAGCCAAACCTGAACAACCTGCATAGCCACAGCTACCGCAATTATAGTTTGGCAGCATCGCTGTAACAGTTTCGATTCGCTCATCTACTTCCACCTGCAAGTATTTGTCCGCAACACCTAGGCCAAGTCCTAAGACAGCACCCAGCACCAGCATCATTGCGACCGCAACGATTATCGCTTCCATGCCAACCTTCCTTTCCTACTGGTCATGTGATGGATGCAGCGCACAGGAACTGTCATGGCATCCTTCACACTCCGCCTTAATATTCTCGCAGCCTTCCGGCAGCGGTGTTTTATGATTCAGATAATATAACAAAGCGTAAATCCCAGCCAATCCGGCAAAGAATAATACGGCTGCCATTATACCAAACCTGCCAATCCGCTAAAAGCAAGCGCCATAATTCCGGCAACGATCAATGCGATCGGATTCCCCTGAAAAGCTGCCGGGACATTGCTTGCGTCCAAACGCTCACGGATCGTGGAGAAAATATATAGCACCAAGGTAAAGCCGATTGGAATCGCCAGTGCATAGGTCATCATTTCCGCAAAATTATAACCTTCGGAAATGTTATTCAAAGTGACATTTAGCACAACACAGTTGGTTGTGATCAAGGGCAGATAAACACCCAATGCCTTATACAAAGAGGGACTCATCTTCTTGATTACCATCTCGACCAACTGTACCAAAGATGCGATAACCAAGATGAATGTAATCAAGTCCATGTATTGTAAGTTTAAAGGCTCCAGTACCGCATAATACAAACCATATGTGACCAAAGAAGCCGCAACGATAACGAAGGTTACCGCCGCCCCCATGCCCAATGCCGAACTGCTTTTCTTAGATACGCCCATAAATGGACAGATACCTAAGAACTGATTTAAGATGACATTGTTAATCAAGGTAAACGTGATGAACATCACAAACAAATTACCGAAATCCATAAATTACTTCGCCTCCTTTGCCAGCTGCGCCGCCTGTTGCTTCGCTTCTGCTTCCCGTTTGGCTTCTTTCGCGTTTTGATGATTTTTATACGCTGCCAAACCACCGGCCAAGAACGCAAAAGTAATGAATGCACCAAACGGCTGTGAGAACATGGAGATGATATAATCTTCAGGGATCAAACGAAATGAGAAGATCACCTGTTCCATATCAAACGGATTCTCAAATGATAAGATACCGGTAGCCAAAATCTGGCGCAGTGCCGACATCACAATGATGGATACCGTATAACCGAGTCCCATTCCCAAACCATCAAGTGCGGAATCAAAAATTCCATTTTTGGAGGCAAACGCTTCTGCTCGCCCCAAGATGATGCAGTTTACGACAATCAAAGGAATGAATACACCTAGCGCACTATCTAATGCCGGGGCATATGCCTTTATTAACATTTGAATAATCTTAACTAAAGTCGCAATCACAACGATATAGACAGGAATACGAATCTCACTTGGCGTTACTTTACGCAGGCAGGAGATGATCACGTTGCTCATCACCAATACCAGGATAACCGCAACACCCATACCAATCGCATTGTTTAATGTCGTTGTAATAGCCAATGTGGAACATAATCCAAGATACAAACCGAAGACCGGATTTTCACGGATGAATCCGGCAGTAAAATTTTCTTTACGATTCATGATTCACCCTCCTACTTTAAGTTTTCCAGCAGATACTTGCCTGCTTCATGGATACCGTCTACCACCGGTTTGGAGGACACTGTGGCACCGGCAATGATATCCAGTTCATCCTCGGCATTTTTACCAACCAGCGCATCATGGAAGGAAGCATCCGCAACCTTAGTTCCGATTCCCTGCGTATCCCCATTGGAAATCACCACATAATCAATAATCTTCGCCTGATCATCCAAGGCTACCATGAAACTGGTGCCTTCCTTATAACCGCTTACTTGTAACTTAAAGACAGTTCCTTTTCCTGCCACCTGAAAGATCTTTTCAATCGTTTCAGAATCCTTGACGGCGATTTCCTTAAAATCATCATCACTGGCATCCGGAAAAATCAATGCCAAATTCTCTTTTTCTGCGGCAAGTGCATTCGCTGCGACAATCGGCGCAGTTAAACTGTTGGCAAATGCCAAAGCGCCGCCGGCAATCGCTGCGACCAGAGCTAAGAACAAGGTCAAGTGCAATACTTTTTTCATACCTGCTTACCTCCTAATATCCCAGTGCCTTCTTGACTTCCAGAAGGGCACGCATCGACGATTTCACAGAGAAGGTCGCTCCGGAAACCACATCATTCTTTTGTACTTCTTGTAGGGTTGAGATATCCTTTCCCTCAAATTGACTTAAGTACTTCTTATTTAAGATCTTATCGCCAATATAAGGAGTATCCTTGATTACCGTCGGGTTGAGTGAAACAATCGTCTTGCCATCGGCTGCGATCGTGATCTCAAATACATTAGGATCAAACGGATGATCATAGTTCGGCATATTCGGGCCTTCTTTTGCCGCATAACCTTCCGCCGTTACCGTATACGTCGTTGAACCGTCTTCATTTTGGAGTGAGCCATCCAAAGTCGCATTCAAAGCAGCCGTATAACTATCATCCATTGGAATCATCACAGTTTTCGGTTTTTCCGGTACTTTAGGCTCAGCCGGTGTAATCGCCGCATTTGCCAAAGCCATTGAACCGATTCCAAGTACACTCAATACACCAAGCGTCATCCATGCTTTTTTACGCAGTGCCAACTGTTTGCCTGCAAATGCCTGTTCAATCGCCGGTGTCAACATATTCATAATCAGAATGGAATACATGCATCCTTCCGGCGCATTCGCAAGCACACGAATCAAAACGGTTATAATACCTGCGCCTAACGCAAAGACGCATTTGCCCATCTTGCTGGTTGGCGAAGTCACCGGATCGCTTAACATGAATACCGCCCCAAATACAACACCACCGGTACATAAATGATACAGCGGATACCAATAGAAATTGGTTATACTCATTCCGGCCATCAAGCCCAAAATACTGGTCAAAACCAAAATGGAACCCAAATAGATAACAGGAACACGCCAATCAATCACCTTACGGATGATGAGTACCACACCAAGAACTAACAACAACAATGTGCAAGTCTCACCCAATCCACCGGGATACCAACCGGTAAATAACGTCCATAAATCATACTTACCTAACAGTGCTGAAATCATGGAATCATTGATCGTCAGCCAGTTATACTCCCCTGCGATTAACGCAGTCGGTGTTGCGGCAGTTGCCACATCCGCCACTTTTGCGCCGGCAAAGCTGGCAAAGATGATCGCAAATCCAACTGCGGCAGGATTAAAGATATTCTGACCGAAACCGCCGAATAAAATCCGACCAACAAAAATCGCAAAGAACGTTGCGATTGCCAATGCATACGGCTGCGTATCAACCGGACACATCAACGTCAAGATAATTGCCGTAATCCAACCAAATGAGGAGGAAATATACGGTATCATCGCTTCCTTTTTAAAGAGTGCCCACAACGCTTCACATACAAATGTAACAACCAGCGCTGTCGCCATCAAAATAAGCGCCTGCATGACATATGCCGTTCCATATTCCGAATTGCTCGCATAATAGAACAAGGAGAAAGCATAAACGATCAATAATGCGATCGTCAGTTCCATCATCATGCGCTTGGTACTTAACTTCTGGCGTAAGTTGGGGCTTGCATTAAATACGAATTTCATCTCTTACCCTCCTTACTTCTTCGCCATAGCCATATGGCGTTTTGCTTTCCTTACATTTTCTGTTACTTCCAATTTGGAAGGACATACATAGGTGCACAGACCACATTCAATACAATCAGATGCACATAGTTTTTCCATCATTGCTTTATCCTTTGTCTTTTCAGCCTGCGCAATGCGCACTGGCTGTAAGCCCACCGGACATACATCACTGCACATACCGCAGCGCTGACAAGCAACCGGCTTCACCGTATGGTTTACAAGCACCGTGATCGCATTCATCTGACGCTCCACCACGAATTGATCATTGACAATGGTCTTGCCCATCATTGGACCACCGGCAATCAGTTTCACTTCATCACTTGTATAACCGCCACATGCCGCAATCAATTCACTGGCCGGCACACCAATTGGACAGTGGACATTGACCGGGTTCTTTACCCCATCGCCACTGAGTGTCAAAATGGAAGTAATGATGCCTTGACCTCTTAACAATGCCTTCGCAAAAGCATAACAGGTGTTCAGGTTATTGACAATCGCGCCTACCTCAATCGGCAGTTTATCATATTCTTTTTTCATGATATGGCGAACCAAGGCACGCTCCCAGCCAATCGGATAAACATCCGGCACCGCCTCAACGCGGACACCTCCGATATTGGCTACAGCTTTGGATACCAACTCCAATGTATCCGTATGCGTTTTCTTGATCGCAATAACGACTTCTTCCGCCTGTGCCATCTTGCGCATTGCTAAAATACCGACCAAAATATCATCAAAACGGGTAGCCATCATCACATGATCGGCTGTGATATAAGGTTCACATTCGATCGCATCAATGATGAGTTTTTTTACCTCTTTGGCCTTTTCATACTTCACATAGGTAGGAAAACCGGCACCGCCTTTTCCAACAATCCCCGCTTCTTTCATAAAAGCGATCAATTCTTCTCTTGAAGCCTGTTGGTAATCAAGCGGCTGAAAAGCAGGCGCCTGTTCCATTTTGCCATCGCTTTCGATCACAATATGGTCTAGCGGCTTCAAACTCATGTGCATCCGCTTCTGCACTCCTTTTACAGTGCCGGAAACACTGGCATAGATCGGCATATACATACGATCGTTGCATTCCGCAAGTTTCGTACCGACTTTGACCTGATCGCCTTCCTTTACCAAAACATCAAATTTCAATGAATGGTTCGCATATAAAGGAATGAATACTTGAGAACCTGCCGCAACCTCCAGCAGTTCCTTGTCATCACTCAGTTCCTTATAGCCCGGCACATGTAGATGCATTGATCCAGTAAACAACGACATCACATTTCACCTTTCCTTTCTCTCTTTATGTCTGTTTTATTCTCAAGACACTATTTTTATTATATCATTTTATCCCCATGATACAAAGCGTTTTTTCCTTTTTCCCCTGTTTTTTCCTTTTTTTATAAGCCCTCATAAGGATACAAGCCATTTTTCTTTGGATTCACCCAGAGAAAGTATGCCTATCGCACTGTCCTTATAAAAATGTAGTACCCTTCATAAATAACACACTGCCTTAGAAAAACTGGTCTGTTTATGGCAAGCGCAATTCATCTGTGATATAATAGCCACGGTGATTCGATGAAAAAAATAGTGTTGATCTTCAGTCTTTGTCTCATGCTTTGCGGTTGTCATGAAAAGCCCGCTTTAAGCAAACACAGCGGTCAAATTTTAGATGGTGGTTTTGACACCTTTATTCAGTTGATTGCCTATACCCAAAGCGAGGATGAATATGAAGACTATCTTGCCTTAACTAAGGAACGCTTTCAATATTATAATGCCCTATTTGATCGCTATCATAATTATGAAGGAATCAACAATCTCAAAACGATCAACGACAATGCAGGGAAACAAGCGGTCGCAGTGGATCAGGAACTGATTGCGCTGTTAAAGCAAACCAAACAATATACACAGCTGGCAAATGGCCGTTATGATGTGAGTTTCGGTGCTGTTTTAGAGGTATGGCATCGCTATCGTGAAGAAGCGACATCAGGTGGTAAAATCGCCGTACCGACGATGGCAGAGCTAGAGGATGCATCGCTCCATACCGGTTGGGATTTGATTGAAATTGATGAACAGGCCGGTACTGTTTTTATCAAAGACCCATTCGCTTCCATTGATTTGGGCAGTGCAGCCAAAGGATATGCGGCAGAAAAATGCGCACTCGCCTTACAGGAAGCAGGGCTGCGCCATGCCATCTTGAATGCCGGTGGGAATGTGCGCATCATTGGCGATAAACCGGAAAGCGATAATCACAGTTGGAGTGTTGGCATACAACTTCCCTCCAATCAGGAAAGCGCTTCTTTGGCTACGGTTTATATGGATAAGGACAGTTCTTTTGTGACCAGCGGTGATTATCAGCGTGCCTATGAATATGAAGGAATCATGTATCATCATATCATTGATCCCAGCACATTGATGCCCGCCCGACACATGCGCTCATTGACAATTATCTGTGAAGATTCCGGTTTGGCGGATATTTTATCCACCACCTTATTTACAATGAGTTACGAGGAAGGCAATGCCTTATTGACACAATTAAAAGAACAAGGGATTGCCGCAGAGGCAGTATGGGTCTTTGATGCGAATGAAACAGCGCCGGATATAGAATCGCTCTATACAAAAGGCAGTTATCTGATCGCCATCAGTGATGGCCTGCGCGATCATTTTGAACTGTCGAAATAAACCATAAAGCAACCGTTGATTGTCTTGGTAAAATTTAGCACAGATTTACAGATTATTTTACTTGACGATTAACTGTATCAATGTTAAAGTATTGTCAATTATATGACTGACGGAATATGGATGCGGACGCATGCATAGGTGGATCAACCACAGGGAGTATAAGGAACAGAGCCGACCGTCTGGGCACACATGTCCGGCAGGTGCGGCTTTTTGTATACGCATCGCGAAAAAGAATGCGGATAAACGATAGGAGGTAACAGTGATGCAACATGCATGGAATGGATTTCAAGGCAGACTTTGGAAAGAGGAGGTCAATGTCAGAGACTTCATTCAAACCAATTACACCCCTTATGAGGGAGATGAACAGTTTTTAGCAGGTCCCACAGCGGCAACCACCCATTTATGGGATGAATTACAGAAGCTGCAAAAAGAAGAGCGAGCAAAGGGTGGCGTATTGGATATGGAGACAGAAATAGTGTCCTCTTTGAACGCTTATGGTCCCGGCTATATTAAAGAAGATGAGAAACAGTTAGAACAAGTTGTCGGTTTACAGACCGATCAGCCACTGAAACGCGCCTTTATGCCCTATGGTGGTATCAAAATGAGTGAGGAAGCATGTAGCACCTATGGCTATACCCCCAGTGAAAAACTCCATGAGATTTTCCACAATTATCATAAAACCCATAATGATGCGGTATTCGATTGTTATACGCCGCAAATGCGTATGGCGCGCAAAAACAAGATCGTCACCGGTTTGCCGGATACCTATGGACGTGGACGAATCGTCGGTGATTATCGTCGTGTCGCGTTATATGGTATTGATTATTTGATTGCGGCAAAGGAAAAAGACAAAGAAAACTGCGGATGTGGTGTCATGAGTGATGATATCATTCGCCAACGTGAGGAATTGGCAGAACAAATCAAGGCACTCAAAGGAATGAAGGAAATGGCAGCGGCTTATGGCTTTGATATTTCCAAACCGGCACAAAATGCCAAAGAAGCGGTACAATGGGTATATTTCGGCTATTTGGCAGCGATTAAAACGCAAAATGGCGCCGCAATGAGCGTTGGACGCATCGCTACCTTCCTTGATATCTATATTGAACGAGACTTACGCAATGGAGTGTTGAGCGAAGAAGCCGCACAAGAATTGATTGACCATATGACAATGAAATTCAGAATGGTAAAATTTGCGCGTATCCCCTCTTATAACCAGTTATTCTCCGGCGATCCAGTATGGGCTACCTTAGATCTTGCCGGACTTGGCATGGATGGGCGGCATATGGTAACGAAAAGCGATTATCGCTTCTTACGCACTTTAGAGAATATGGGACCGGCACCGGAACCCAATCTCACCGTATTGTATTCTTCCCATCTGCCGGAAAGTTTCAAGCGTTATGCGGCCCGTATCTCCATCCAAACCTCCTCTGTCCAATATGAAAATGACGATGTAATGCGCCCGGTATGGGGCGATGATTATGCGGTGTGCTGTTGTGTATCGGCAACGCAAACCGGCAAGGAAATGCAGTTCTTCGGTGCCCGTGCCAATCTGGCAAAATGCCTTCTATATGCGATCAATGGCGGTATGGATGAGAAAAGCAAAACACAAGTCGGCCCTGAATATGCCCCGATCACAGATGAATACTTAAACTTCGATACCGTGATGCATAAATACGATATCATGATGGAATGGCTCGCTGATCTTTATGTCAACATTTTAAATCTGATTCAGTATATGCATGATAAATACTACTATGAGGCTGCTCAAATGGCGTTGATTGATACTGATGTACGCAGAACCTTTGCGACCGGTATCGCTGGGTTTTCTCATGTGGTAGATTCTTTATCCGCAATTAAGTATGCGAAGGTCAAAACGATTCGCGATGAAAACGGTTTGGTCGTAGACTTTGAAACAACCGGTGACTTCCCCCGTTATGGCAATGATGATGATCGGGCAGATGATATCGCTGTATGGTTATTGAAAACATTCATCGAAAAGATCAAAAAGCGTCATACTTACCGCAATTCCGAGCCAACCACTTCTATTTTAACCATTACCAGCAACGTGGTATATGGCAAAGCCACCGGTGCTCTGCCGGATGGCCGCAAAGCCGGAGCACCACTAGCGCCGGGCGCCAATCCCGCCTATGGTGCGGAACAAAGCGGTTTACTCGCATCGCTCAACTCCGTCGCAAAACTGCCTTATGAATATGCGTTAGACGGTATCTCCAACACGCAGACGATCAATCCCGAAGCACTGGGTCATAATGAAGCAGAGCGCATCGACAATCTAGTAGCGGCATTGGATGGTTACTTCGACCAAGGTGCCCATCATCTCAATGTCAACGTATTTGGCATTGAGAAGTTAAAAGATGCGATGGAACATCCGGAAAAAGAGGAATATGCGAATTTCACAATCCGTGTGTCCGGCTATGCGGTGAAATTTATTGATTTAACCCATGAACAACAATTGGATGTCATTGCACGTACTTGCCATAGTCATCTATAATATCATCTAGTATTAACTGAATAATTAGCAATTTTCATCTTGTTTTATGTATAGAAAGGAGGCATGCGAATGGATTCAATCAAAGGGCGGCTGCATTCCATCGAAAGTTTTGGTTGTGCCGATGGTCCCGGTATTCGCTTTGTCATCTTTTTGCAGGGGTGCCATATGCGCTGTGCCTATTGTCATAATCCCGATACTTGGTCCCTGCATGAAGGGCGTTTGGTGGATGCACAAACACTGTTTCAACAAGCCCTGCGTTATCGTACCTATTGGAAGAATGGCGGCGGTATAACGATTAGTGGTGGTGAACCACTCTTACAGATTGATTTTGTGCTTGAACTGCTTGCCTTAGCAAAACAGCATGGCATTCATACTGCGATTGATACCGCTGGGCAGCCATTCTGTGAAACGCCATCATTTCTAGCCAAAATGGAGCGGCTCTGCGAACTATGCGACTTGTTTCTGCTTGATATCAAGCACATAGACCCCATCATTCACAAACAACTCACCGCTCATGATAACCAAAATATACTTGCGCTTGCCCGTTATCTGAATGCGCATCACAAACAGATGTGGATTCGCCATGTATTGCTCAATCACCACAACAGTGATGACAAACACCTGTATGCCCTGCGTGCCTTTATCGACACCTTAGAGCATGTCGAACAAGTGCAAGTTCTCCCCTATCACACCTTGGGTATCCACAAATGGGAGCGCATGGGACTCACTTATCCACTCGCCTCCTTACCAATCCCGGATGAGGCACTGATCACCCATGCCAAACATATCCTTTGTCAGAAGCAACTTGAATCGAAACAGGAATGAAATGAAACAGGAATTGAAAACAGCACAAGCAAATGATTAATCCAAATGGAGGTATCGCATGCCTCCATTTTTTTATCCTCTGCTTTTTTCCTTCGTTTTTTTATCCTCTATTTTTTTATCCGCTGTTTTTCCCTTTGATCTTTACGCAACTTTCAATCATAAGCGAGGTTTCTGTTTTTCAATATGTTTTTCAATATGTTTTTCTATCTGTTTTTCATTCATTTTTCTTCATTTTTCTTTTGCCAAAGATTGAAAAAGACGTGCAAATTTTCATTAAAAATGCTAAAATAAACTGATGGAAAGGTTGGATGCACATGGAATTTACAATCGCCCAGATTAAGGATTTTGCCGGCAATACCGAAATTATGAAACAAGCAGAAGAATTGGTTAAGGCAAAACGGGTCGTATCGCTGGAGATTGATGATTTTTCTGTATCCGATCTGATTTTAATCAACGCTACCCTACAAGATGACAAGCATTATTATGAAGTAAATATGTCAGTGGATAAAGATGATTATCTGGTTAAGGCACATATGTGTAATTGTCCCGAGCACAAGGAAAGCGCCATGCCCTGTGTGCACTGTACTGCGGTATTGTTAAAAATATATAGCGAACATGAACATGATCCGCACAAAGCAGTGAAACAGGACGGTCACCTTCAAGATCCATGGGCATTGAAACTGATGAGCACCTATGAGAATGCCATCGTTTACTCCACCTTGGCCATGAATCTGAACCAAAGCATTCACATCGAGCCGGTACTGGAAATCCGTGATCATGAAATTATGGCAGTCACATTGAAGGTCGGTGAAACCAAGCAGTATATAGTAAAAGACTTGGCGCTTTTCTTAGAGGATATCGAGCATAATATTCGCAAGCGTTATGGCCGCGAACTGATCTTCCTGCATAATCGCAACAGCTTTGATGAAGCCTCACAACGCTTGCTTGACTTTTTGTATGCGCACAAAATCGACAGCACCTATTTCACAAACACCTATCGCTATCGTAACTGCCCCGAAAGTAAAAATCTCTGTCTTACGCCACACGCATTGGATGAATTTTACCATTTATATGAAGGCCAAGACATCTTTTATCGCATCAAAGAGAAAACATTAGTGAACATGAAATTGATCAACGGCAATCCCCCCCTTCATGTGCTCATTGAAAAACAGGAAAACGCTTATCGCATTGCGTTATCCGATCTGAAATTTCTAATCTTTCAAGGCAATGAAACGATCTATATCCTCTATCAGCACTGCCTGTATCGCTGTACGCCTTCCTTCGCCCAGCGCACCAAACACTTTTTGACAACGATTCGTAATAAACGCGATGCATTGATGATTCCTTTGGAACATATGAGCGCCTTTTATAACAATGTCATTCTCTCAATTAAAAATGAATTGCCGATTCGCGGTGCGGATATCTCTGAATTTGCGCCGCTACCATTGATCTGTCGTCTCTATTTGGATCTGCCCAAACCACAGCTTCTTTCTGCGCGGCTGCTTTACTGTTATGGGTTCGATGAATACAATGCATTTAGTGATGAAGCGATTTCTACCGCCCGCAATTTCAATGATGAAATCGCTGTGCGCCTTGTTTTATCACGCTATATGAGCCGAATTGATGCGGCAAGCGGCTATGCCTATATTGAAAATGACACTGATGCATTATATGAATTTCTGCATAATGGAATCAATGAATTATCCACACATTGTGAAATCTACGCCGGAGAATTGTTACATACGATGAAAATTAAAGACGATTTTCATATCTCCATGGGTGTACGAATTGAATCTAACTTATTGGAAATCAACTTTGATACCTATGATTTCCCAATCGAGGAATTGGGTGAGGTGCTCAAAGCATATCGCCTCCATAAGAAGTACTATCGGATGAAAAACGGTGTCTTTGTCAATCTTGAGGACAGTGCGCTATCAGAGCTTTCCTTTATCTTAGAAAGTATCCATGTAAAGGAAAAGGATCTGGTAGAAGGCCATGTCGCAGTAGATCGCTTCCGTTCACTCTATCTGGACAATGTGCTGAAACAAAGCAATATGATCCGAATCGAACGCGAGAGTTCTTTCAAAGATATTGTCCGCAGTGTCAAAGATTTTGAGGATGGTGATTTTGCCGTTCCCAAGACAATGAAAGATACTCTGCGCAATTATCAAAAAAGCGGCTTTCGCTGGTTAAAGACAATGGCTGCCTATGGATTGGGTGGGATACTGGCAGATGATATGGGCATCGGTAAAACAATTCAGATCATCGCTTTATTACAGGATGAAAAGGATCATCATCGCAATTCTACGACTTTAATCGTTGCCCCCTCCTCCCTTTTATTAAACTGGCAGTATGAAATTGATAAGTTTTCACATCAATTAAGCAGTCTCATCATTGCCGGAGGAAGCGAAGAGCGCAAAGCATTATTGAATCAATACAAAGATTATGATATTCTGATTACTTCTTATGATTATTTAAAACGAGACATTGCGTATTATCAGGATATTACTTTTACTTATCACATCTTAGATGAAGCACAGTATATCAAGAACCATACTACGAAGAATGCACAATGCGTAAAGCAGATCAAATCTCTGCATAAGTTTGCTTTAACCGGAACACCGATTGAAAACTCTTTGGCAGAACTCTGGTCCATTTTTGATTTTCTCATGCCCGGGTATTTGTATCACTATGCATATTTTAAGGGTGTTTATGAAATACCGATTGTCAAGGAGAATGACATGGTGGTATTGCAGGAGTTAAAACGCATGGTAGAGCCATTTATTTTGCGTCGGGTAAAAAAAGATGTATTGAAAGAATTACCGGAAAAGGTAGAAAATACACTGCTGGTAGAATTAGAAGATGAAGCAAGAAAGCTGTATATGGCCAATGTGGCGATGATTCGCAATGATTTGCAGGCTAGTTTTGCGCGTAGTGGTCTGCCCAAGTCACGCATGATGGTTTTAAGTATGTTGACAAGATTGCGTCAACTGTGCTGTGATCCGCGATTGTTGTATGAGAATTATAGCGGCAGAAGTGCTAAGTTAGAGGCATGCATGGAATTGATTGAAAGCAGTATGCAGGCACAGAAAAAGATTCTGTTGTTTTCTCAGTTTACCTCCTTATTGTCCATCATTGAGGAGGAATTAACCAACCACGGCATTCCTTATTATCTGCTTAAGGGTTCCACGCCCAAAGCACAGCGCCAGCATCTGGTCAATGCGTTTAATACGAATGATATTCCGATTTTCTTAATTTCTTTGAAAGCAGGCGGTACCGGTTTAAATTTAACCAGTGCCGAGGTCGTTATTCATTATGATCCATGGTGGAATATCTCCGCCCAGAATCAAGCAACCGATCGCGCGTATCGCATCGGCCAGCACAATAACGTACAAGTATTTAAACTCATTGCCAAGGATACAATTGAAGAGCGTATCATGAACTTACAGGATCAGAAAAAGGATCTAGGCGATTCTATCATTACCAGAAGTGAGGGTATGATTACCCAGATGAGTCAGGATGAGATATTGAGTTTATTTTAGAGACAGCCGTACCCTCGGCTGTTTTTTCATTTTACTTCTCTTGTGTTTCATTTATAAAGAATAAAATGCAGATAAATGCACTTTTTTATTGCCACTTGCGTATAAATATGATAATATAGTCTAGCAATCGCATAGGGGTGTAGTACAATGGTAGTATGATGGTCTCCAAAACCACAGACGCGGGTTCAATTCCTGCCACCCCTGCCATATAGTTTATAAAGCCCATAATAAAGGGTTTTTTTATACCTCGTTTTAAAAAATCCAAAAAAAAGAATGTGGATGCGCAAGCCATGCGAAAAAAAATCTATCAAAAAAATAAAGATCAATCTTAGCCAAGGAATGTCATTTAGCGAAGTTGCGAATGTTTATTTTAATGCTATGAGAGAATAATATGTTAAATTATGCAAACGCTCAAAAATGAGCGAGTTGCTTTTATGTGCGTCCAAATTTTGAACGTATATACCTTATTCTAACTTCAGACATTTTTATACAAGACCTACTAATTAAAAATAATCTATATTTTCTAAAAGTATATCTTATTATCCAAACCCAAAAGAAATTATTACTTCCATATTGAATATTAAAAAGTAAAAATGTATAATTCTACTAAACAAAGGGAGGGGGTGAATTGTATAATGAGTAATTTAGAGCATTTTTATCAAAAAAAAATCAAAACTATGAAGGCGTCTCGTGTTTGGCAATACATTCTTTTATTTATTATAGCATATTTGTGTTGGGCAACTATTTCTGTTTCTGTAACTACTTATTCTAATGTTCAAAGTGAAGCACTAAATAAAATCTCTTTACTGATTGTAAATAATCAAGACGGTACAGTCATGGCAAATCCTATCAATGCTGATATTTTTAATGCTTATAGCATTGCCGAAAAATCGACCTATAATTTAATTAACTTTTTGATCTCAGGTGCGTCACTATTTGCTAGTATTTCAATCGCTGCTATTCTATCTCACATTTTCAATACAGGAAAAGATATAAGGGAATATGAAGAAAAAATTGCTCTACTCAAAAATCCTGATAGAAAATAATCAGGATTTTCCTTGTTCATTTCTCAAAAAAATGTAGCATTGTGACAAAATAGCATGATTTTCTTAGACGCGTATATATATCATATGCTAGGGTGTATAGGCGCTACGCTTTACACCCTATTGGTACTTTTTATATTTATATGGATTTTAATGTTACAATGTGACCATGTACATTTTAACCCTTTGTTATCATATTTTCTGAGATAGTGTTCTCATGCTACACTGTGCTACAATATATTACCCCTCAAAAAAAAATATCATTATTTCATCCCCCTTTTACATAGTTATATAAGTATTATATTTTATATATTATGCTATAACCTGTTTAAGGTAGGCCATAGAAGCGCAGTACCTTTGACCAACAAAAATATATGCATGAATGGTCAAAGCAGAACATGATATTTGTTCATACCAAGGTTTAGGCATCACCCAATCAGAGGTGATATGCATCGCGATGATTGATACGATTGAGAAATTTACGAAAATCAAATAAATAGAGCCGGTGGCGAATCCGTTTTTTATCCCGAAAAAATCCCAAAAAATTGCAAAAATATTCCTGTAACACCCGATAAATATATTTATACTGTTTGTGCTATTTATAGTAAAAAACTGTTTAAAACTTAATTCCTGCCACCCCTGCCATAGATCAAGCAAGTTCTCTGCGGAGGACTTTTTTATTTTCTTTTTCTTGACTGATTTGCCTAACAATAGTCATTTCAGCATGAAACCAGAGTTGTTTTTAATAAACGATATGTTGTCATAATTACATCATACGTTTCAATATCACTTGTTTTACTTTGCGTCATGAATCCTTATTTCACCATTGACAGATACTATAATACCCGATATGATTATTTCATCCTATGAAAGGAAGCATCATGAATCAAAAAAACTATCATGCGATTGATCTGATTAAATATATATGTGCCATACTTGTGATCATGGTTCATACAGCCCCCTTATTGCCCAACTATGAAACGGCAAATTGGTATTTAATGACCATTTTAGGACGCTTTGTCGTACCGTTCTTTTTTATCAGCACTGGTTACTTTACCTGCCAAAATGCACAGCGTTATGGCGACAAGTATTTTCGTCGTTATATCATTGCCCTGATTAAAAGTTATCTGATTTGGAGTATTATTTATTTACCATGTGGTATTCATTATATTGCGACGGAATTTGATATCCCTTATTATCTCTATCCCATTGCCTTGATCTTTGCACTGATCTATGTGGGAACCTACTTCCATCTATGGTACATACCGGCATTGATTTTAGCGTTATTGCTTGTACAATGGTTTATGAAGCATTTTCGCAAACGCTATTTACTAACATTATCCTTTCTTTGTTTTCTCATTGGCGCAATGGAAACATATTATGGTTATATCCACATTCCTTTTATTCGCAATCTGATTGATCATTATATCCGACTATTTTTTACAACCCGTAATGGTTTATTTTTTGGCTTCTTTTATGTGGCTTGGGGTTATTTCATCGCACAAAAAGACACATGGTTGAAACATGTGCGTCATCATCGTATGTTAATGATTTTATTTTTTGGACTGATGATTTTAGAAGCCACCTTCATTCACAACTCAGACAATTTAGATTCTAATATTCTGTTAATGGCAGCGCCCTTTACCATTTGCCTGTTTTTATATGCGAAAGATTTAGATATACAGTGGAATTTACCTTATCATAAACTGCGTGAATATAGTTCACTATATTATTTTACGCATGCATATTTTTTAATCCTAATCCCTTATATATTACAAATATTTCATTATGAAATGTGGTTTGAAGCACATGGATTGATCCGTTTTATACTGGTACTATTTATGACGCATTGTGTTTCCTTTCTGCTCATTTACATACGCAAACGCAATAAGGAGCGCAAAGCGAAAATTGCCTCGGATCATCTCTTATAATTTGCATGAAAGAGCCATGCGATGATTCGCTCCATTAGCGCCAGTAATAGCATAATCCAAAGCGTCCATGCAAAAACCCCGCTCATATCCAGATTCAATCGGCAGATATTCAATTGACGACCAATCCCCACACTTACCTGCCCTAAAATCTCTGCCATAATACCAACCTTTAAAGCCAATGATAGGCCACTTTTGCATGCTGTATAGAAATAGGAATGCAAAAAAGGCAGATATACATATCGCAAATCAAACCATTGATTTCCCCCATATAACTTCATCACATCATGATACGAAGTCGGTACATCATGTAATCCTTGAGACAAGGTCGCATATAAAGTAGGAAACAGAATAAAGAAACTGATGACCATCACACTGGTCTGCGCAGAACACCAAAACAATACAATCAATATATAGGAAATATTGGGGATACTGCGGGTAACTAACAGCAAAGGATAACAAACCTGCCCAAACCATGGATAAAAATAAGTCACAACAGCAAATAACAATGCGGCAGCCAAGGCAATGGAAAAACCACAGATGATGCGCCACAGCGTTTCGAAAAGACTGAGATAAAACAATTGCGTCTGACATTGTTCCATCATTGTTTTGAATACTGCGAAAGGGCTTGGGACTAAAATGGCTTGGTTGAGTGAGTGAGCGATAAGATACCATAGAACAAGCAGAAGCACGCTGCCAAGCAATAAACGCTGACTTCGCTTAGTCATATGTATTCTCCTTCACTTGTCTTTGTCCAAAAGAACCATATAAGAAAGAAAGGAAGTGCCAAATAGATTTATGGCCTTCAAGAATGATGAAATCATCCATATGGACACCCCTTTCCTTTTTAATTACATATTACTTGAAATGAAATGTATTCATCAGCAATAGGATAACAGGTTTCATCGTATTTGACAAGTCAAGCGCCACTACGCAAGATATGAAAAAGGATGCCACTGAAGCATCCTGATTTTATTATTCCATAAGCATAGAAGTTTTAAAAGCGATATCAAACATTGCCAGAAATGCACTGATTTCCGCAGTCACATCCGCCGCTTCCACATAGTGAAGATTTTGTCTTTCCCATGAAGCAACTGCCAGTTTTGCATTTCCTACACCGAGTTCATCCACACCGATTTCCTCAATCCATGCGATTCGCTGATCTTCACTTGTGTCGCTCTCATTTAACAAATGTTTCATTGCGTTTAATGCCGCCGTGCTTTTTGTTTCACTGCCCACTTTGACAAATACTGCCGCCTGCGGATAACCTTTCCTATCTCCCATAGTGAGTTCTTCTTGTAAATCCGCAAGGATGGACAAATTCATTCCCTGTTCCTTTGCCTTCGCAATCGTTGCGCTCAATGCCGGCTCCGCTAATAAACCCGCCGCATATTGACCGCTTAATAACTGCGCCTGTACATCCTGCGCGCTATTATAATAGGTAATGGAATCGCTGATTTTACTATGACGAAGGATCATGCCGGGAACCGCATTTTCACCAAACGCCGCAAAAGGATCACCACTTTGATAGGAATCAGATGCTACCGCATATAAATTACCCCATGTGATGATTGCCTCCAAACGATAAGCACACTGGCCGCTCTCCATTATTTTTGCTCCCAAATTTACTGGTGCTAGAATGACATCATAAACTCCATCCGGTTTCGCTAGTTCAACACTCAGCACATCACTTCCCGATACATAACGCACATCCCCATGCGCTTGCAGGTTCAGTGTAGCAAGTGCCGGCGCTCCTTGTGGACTCAATAATTGTATCCGTTGTGGGGTGTCTTGCACAGGCGCTGAAGTGCTACACCCCACCAGCATACAGAGGATTGCACAAAGCCACAATCGTTTCGTGCTCATCTTATGCCTTCCTCTGTACTTCATCCAACAATGACTGGATGCACTGTGCAAATGACAGCGTTTCACTGTCCTTGGACATGGCACGTCGCAATGTTACGGTACCATCTTGTTCCTCACCCGCTCCAACCACAAGTTGAATCGGGATTTTTTTCACTTGTGCTTCACGAATCCGATAACCCAGTTTCTCATTGCGTGCATCAACACTAGAACGCAATCCATGCGCCAATAACTGCTCATTGATTTTTTGAGCATAAGCTAAGTGCTGTTCATGATGCACTGGCACCACCACAACCTGATGCGGCGCAAGCCATAAGGGGAAATGGCCCGCATAATGCTCAATCAATATACCGATAAAACGTTCAATCGAGCCAAAGATCACACGATGCAGCATCACCGGGCGTACCTTACTGCCATCCTTTTCCACATAGGTAATATCGAATCGCTCCGGCAAATTCATATCCAACTGAATCGTACCGCATTGCCAAACCCTGCCTAAACTATCCTTGATATGGAAATCCAATTTCGGCCCATAGAAAGCACCATCTCCGGGATTGACCTTATAATTTTTTCCAGCATGTTCACAAGCCGCCGCAAGTGCCGCCTCACTTTTCTCCCATACCTCCAAAGATCCAATATACTTATCTTTGGGACGTGTAGAAAGTTCAATCTCATAAGATAGTTGAAACATGGAATAAAAACGATCAATAAAGCGAATCAATGAAATAACCTCGCTCTCAATTTGATCCGGACGCATATAAATATGCGCATCATCCTGTGTAAAGGTACGCACCCTAAATAAACCATTGAGCGCACCACTGGCCTCATGACGATGGACTTGTCCCAACTCACCCATACGCATTGGTAAATCCTTATAAGAATGTAGCGCATTCTTAAATACCAACAAAGAACCGGGACAATTCATCGGCTTGATCGCAAATTCACGCTCATCTACCAAAGAAGTATACATGTTTTCACTGTAATTATCCCAGTGCCCACTTGTCTCCCAAAGTTCACGACTCATCATAATCGGCGTCTTAATAAAAGTATATCCCTCTTTCGTATGTTCCTCATACCAAAAGTTTTCTAGTAGATTGCGAATCACCATGCCATCCGGCAAAAAGAAGGGCATTCCGGGCGCATATTCACTCATCATGAACAATCCCATCTCACGTCCTAATTTCTTGTGATCCCGTTTTTTTGCTTCCTCCAGCAAAGCCAAATGCGCATCCAATTCCTCTTTTGTTTCAAAACATACGCCATAGATACGTTGCAGCATTTTATTGTTGGCATCGCCCTTCCAATATGCCCCACTGTGCTTCATCAATTTAAAATGCTTACATTGTTTCACACTCTCCACATGAGGGCCACGGCATAGATCAACAAACTCCCCTTGTCGATATATAGTAATATTGCCATCGCTCAGATCACGAATCAACTCCAGTTTATAGAAATCATCATGAAACAATTCCATTGCATCTTTCTTGGAAATCTCCTCACGTACAATGCGTTTGCCATCCTTGGCAATCTTCTTCATTTCCTTTTCGATTTTAGCCAAGTCCTCATCCTTAATTACATCATCACCGAGATCAATGTCATAATAGAAACCCTCGGAAACAACAGGCCCCACCCAAAAGCGAGCCTGCGGATACAATCGTTTTACCGCCTGCGCCATCATATGCGCACAAGAGTGATTCAATACACTTAATTTTGCATCTTCTTTAAAATCAACCATAATCATACTCCTTTCCATAAAAAAAGACTGCGTTCAAAGGACGTCAGTCAATACGCGGTACCACCTTTGTTCATAAAACAAACATTCTTGTTTTATGCACTTTCGTCTGCGTAACGTGCAGATGACGATACAACCTTTCGGAAGACTGCTCCAAGGGAGTAAGGTATGCCGCTCTCAACGATCTCTCAGCAACCGATCGTCTCTCTGATCAAGCAAATCACACCTCATATCCTTTTCATCGCATTTCTATGAACATTTTATACACCAATCCACAGTTTTTGTCAATAGAATTGCTTTACTTATCAATACGCATCTACCTCACTTATTCCAAGCATTGCCCCATCCAACTCTTGCCCTGCGCATTCGCAAAGGATTTCGCATCCACCTTTGCTTTCCCCTCAACCTGTAATTCATCGGCGAGTACATAACCGCCCGCAAAGGCAAATGCATAGCCACCCTCTTTCATTCCGCATAATTCACCCGCTTTATGATCATGGCTGCACACCAATTTACGCACCTTATGGAATTTCAACTTCTTTCCTTGAATCAACGCATAAGCACACGGATGAGGAATCAGAGAACGCATTTGATCATAAACTCGATGAACATTTTGATCAAGCGAAATACGCTCATCTTCCTTAGTGATATTATAGGCAAAACTAGCGGCTGCCTCATCTTGTTCGTAAAACTGTGCAGAATGATCCAACAATTTCACAACACTGTCATGAAGCAATGATGCCCCACACACCTTTAATTTTTCATATACGGAACCATAGGTATCCATCTCATCGATCTCCACCTCATCCTGAGCCATAATCGCCCCGGCATCCATGCGTGCCACCATACGCATAATAGAAATACCCGTTTTGGATTCTCCTTTGCGAATTGCCCACTGAATCGGCGCACCGCCACGATAGCGCGGCAATAAAGACGCATGCACATTGATTGATCCATATTGTGGATACTCCAATACTGCCTGTGGAATAAACTGTCCATAGGCACAAGTCACAATCAAATCAGGCTGCCAATCAAGAATGGTCTGATAATCTTCTTTGATACTGATTGGCTGGAAAACATTTAAGTGATGCGCTTCAGCCATTTGCTTTACCGCACTGCTCGTTATCGCTTGCTTTCTGCCCACCTTTTTATCCGGTTGTGTCACAACACCAACCACATGATAATCATCTGCCAATAACTGTTCCAGCATCGCACAGGCAATATCAGGGGTTCCCATAAATACAATGTTCGCTTCCATATTGATTTCCATGATGCACCCCCGCTAGAGGGCATCATCTTCCTTTCTTAAATTGCGCTTTTAACTAACATCACAAGATCAGTATTACAAGCGCAAATTATTATCTTTATTATACCATGTCCGCTGCCATTCATAAACCAAACATTGCCATTTCCCTAAAAGAAGACCCCTATAAGCACCCTGTGCTCATCACTATATCTCCATGTGTAAATGAAGGATACTAAAAATTCATATCGCACATACTGCGTCTTTTCTTTTGATTTCTTCTTTTCAGCAGTAAATAAAAGTGATAGAATGTAAAAGTAAACAGAGAAACCTCATCGTTACCATACGATATAGCATACGGTTTCTTGCAGAAGGGATGTGCCCTAAATGATCACAAAAACCACACTAAAAACCATTGATCGCGCCATCAAAGATCTGTGGATCAATGAGCTTTATACCGACTATCGCAAAGGTTATTTCATAAACAAGGACAGTTTGCGCTGTAGCTTTTATCATCATTTACAAACCGCTTTGTCACCACTGTTCAACGAAAAACAGTTGTATCTATATCCCAATTTCTATGTAGTTGAGTTGAATCTTGTTGCGGATTTGGCAATTGTACATATGGATATGACCTTAAATACCAAACAGATGAATGATAAAATGACCTATATTGCGACCATCATAGAACTGAATTATCGAAATGAGACAGCGATGCACAATGACTCTATTCTTTTAAGCGATACGATCAAACTGAAACAATATGCACAAGCCAAAAAGCCCGGTTGTCAATATTACTGCGCCTGCATTCATGAAGCTGAAAATGACTATTTAGATTGGCTGACCCTGCGCAGCCAACAGCCGGATCGCTGGCTAGAAGGGGCCATGAGCGAACTGAATGCCGGCTATATGGGAGACCATCTGTTTTTTGAAGTCAACTCCGGTAATCATTTCAATTACCGTCATAAACGCACCTCATGCGAAACAACGATCGATGGATGATGAGTATCTCTTTCCTTTTCCTTATTGCATAAGGCCATAAACAAATTGCGACAATAAGGACATCCCCTTATCCATCACATCCACCACAAAATCACTGCCTGCCGCCGCCATTCTGGATGCGGCATTTTCTTCGATCGGATTGAGTCGCGAACTCTCCACCTTTTGTTCAATTGGACGATGACGCGCCACATCCTCCTCAAACTCGGATATTTTCTCATCCAACTGCGGTTTTTCATCTGCATCATGAAGATAACTCACCAACGTGACCAACAGCCAAATCAATAGCGCATCCGTTAAAAACCGTTTCATCTCACTCACCTCACCAAATACTCATAGATGCCATCTGCCAATATCGACATGGATCCGCGCACCTCTTCAAAAGGATTTACATCACCACCGCATTCAATCAGCATCATCCGTTCACTAACCTGCTGATTATAATAGGCTTCCCGCACCATTGGTGTACGCATAATACCATGAACCTTAGCGTCGATTATGTCAGACAATGTCGTAGATTCTTTTTGAATCACTTCGGCATGATCACTCAAACCGCCAATCACCATCATCATCTTTGCATATTGCTTATCACCAACTTTCAAATAACTGGCTTCTCGAGGAATCGCATCACGATGCAGATCAATGATTAAATCAAAACCGCCATAATTCACCAAAGCATCATTTAAATAATTATAAGAAGCCTGATAACTCTGATTGTAATTCAATCCTCGATTTTTTAAATACGAATTAAAATCGGCATTCTCTAAAACCACATGAATACCACGCGCTTCCAATTCATTGCCCAATATCGCAGCCGCATCCATCACTGTCTGACCACCCGCATATCCCTCTCCTTGATGCGTGTTATAAATATATACGGTTTTTCCACTGTCCTTGACTGGTTCCTCTTCTTCCCTTTGATCCGCATGTGGAGGTTCACTAGGGGATTGCGTAGTAGCATCCGACGAATCCTGTGTTTGCGGATTGCGTTCCTGCGTTGTTTTAAACTTAAATTCATCTTCAATGGTAAAATCGGCA
Organism: Erysipelotrichaceae bacterium; assembly: GCA_022799495.1. Classification (GTDB taxonomy): domain Bacteria; phylum Bacillota_I; class Bacilli_A; order Erysipelotrichales; family Erysipelotrichaceae; genus C-19. The sequence continues at coordinate 98,812 of JAAWON010000001.1, forward strand.
TGATAAGATAACAGATTCATTTGATCCTTGATTGAGATGCCTTCATCAAATGTATGTTGGTAATAAACAAATGCATTCAAAAAACCGTTTTGATTCATGATTTCATTGATGCCGCTGAAAAACGGTGTGATACATAAAAAACCTGCCAAAAGCAGTATTTTGCATACAATCTTCACACTAGTTTTCATAAGAAAGCACCCCCTCACATCAATGTATGCGATCCGGAGTGCTTTTATGTGAAAAGAATTGAATCATGCCATGACCATTTAACTTTCATGGCAGTTTTAATTAAAGCTTTAAATAATTGGGATGAACGATGCGATTGATACTTTCTGACAGTAAATAGGAAAGATGCTTCAATTCATCATCCATCGACTTAGGGGTTACAACAAGATCTAACTGTTCTTTTTGTTTTAGTTGTTGTAGTACCATTTCCTGATCCATCTGTGTCTCCTCCATCAGATCTGCTAAAATCGCTCCGATACTTGTTACAGTTGCCACGCCAATCGCAATGACAGGAATCCCCAAACTTTCTTTATTCAGAGCACTGCGATGATTTCCTACCCCACTGCCCGGCTGAATCCCGGTATTGTTTATTTGAATTACGCGATTGATGCGCGCTATATTGCGTGTTGCCAATGCATCCACAGCGATCAGCAGATCAGGATGATAACTGTTTACTAAACCACGAATAATGGATAAGGACTCCAAGCCGGTTTGCCCCATGACACCGGGCTGGATCACCGCTACATTGCGTGTTCCTTTTAACATCTGTTGATCCTCATTCGCATAGTAATGCGCAGTCACCAAGATATCATCACATACCTTTGGTCCCAGTGCATCCGATGTAATAAAGCGATTTCCTAATCCCGCAACTAGAATACGCTTCGGTTTTAGTTTCATAGAACGAAACATCGTGCGCAGCTGTGCACACACTTCATCAATGATTGCCTCACGCTGGTCATGATCAAAAAGATGCGCAAACTGGACACTGACATAATCTCCGACTTCTTTTCCCAGCGCATTATCTTTCGTCAGCACTTGGATGTAACTGCTTTGAATATGGCCACGGGTACGCTTTTTATGGGTAAAGGTCGCATCTTGACGGGTACACCCTTCCATTTCATCCGCAAAATCTGTTCGTATGGAATAATCTAATTTCATATGGATCGCCTCATTTGATTCTAGTATGGTTTTTTTTACAGTAATTATTGCTTTTTCATCTTTGGTTTGATATAATTTGTAGGCAATTGAAAATGAGGAGGTGTAGATATGCCACAAATCCAGTCTCAGAAAAAGCGTGTTAAAACCAACAACAAAAGAACCTTAGCTGTTGCGTCTCAGAAATCCGCATTGAAAACATCCATTAAAAAAGTATTGGCTGCGGTAGATGCAAAGGATAAGGACGCTGCGTTGAACGCATATAGTACGGCAAGCAGTAAGTTAGACAAGGCAGTAGCAAAGGGAATCCATCACCGTAACTACGCAAGCCGTCAAAAATCACGTTTGGCAAAGGCAATCAATACAATCGCCTAAGCAATGATTCGCAAATGCGGATCTTTTTTTATAGTTTAAATACAAAAAAAGAACAGATCACATGATAATCTGAACTTTTTTCTATCTAATTCTGAAACAAGGCCATAATTTGATCCATACGCATGGACTTGATACTGCCATCGTTTTGTGCAACGAAGTTGTCAGCTAATTCCTGCTTGCGCGCTTGCAGCTTCTGAATGCGTTCCTCAATGCTGTTCTTCATAATCAGTGAAAACACCTGCACATTTTGATTCTGACCGATGCGATAAGCACGATCGGTTGCCTGATTTTGGGCGGACAGGTTCCACCATGGATCATAATGAATCACCGCTTGTGCGGCTGTCAGATTCAAGCCAGTTCCCCCTGCTTTCAAAGAAATCAAAAAAACATCTGCCTTTCCCTGCTGGAACTGTTCCACCATGGTACGACGCTCATTTTTATTGCTTTGACCGGTAAGTTTCAAACAGCGCAGATGTACCCGTCGCAATTCCTCCTCTATCAACTCCAACATCGAAGTAAAAGCGGAAAACAATAAAATACGCTGATTGGCTTCTTTTAACGATAAACAAAGTTCTACACATGCCTCTAGCTTGGATGAAGTACGATCCACATTTTCATATACCAATCGCGGCTCGCAGCACAACTGGCGCAGCCGGGTCAATAATGCCAATACCTGTATTTGATTCATTTCATTTGTTTCAAACTGAGTCTGTAACTGGGTGTAAGCCTGCATCTGATTGGCAAGATAAAGGCGCTCTTCCTCCTCACGAAAGGGAATCATTAAGGTTTGTTCGATTTTTTGTGGCAATTCCTTTAGTACTTCCTGTTTGCGACGGCGCAACATAAATGGTTCTACCAATTGCTTTAGGCGTTGCGTGGCTGCTTCATCCTGATCTTTGACAATTGGTTTTTCATATTCGCGCAGAAAATATGCATAACTGTATAAATAACCCGGCATAAGGAAATCAAAGACTGACCACAATTCAGCCAAGGAATTTTCGATTGGCGTTCCACTGAGCGCAAGGCGATGGGTTGCCTTCAATTCTTTCACACAGTGTGCATTTTTGCTTTTTTGATTTTTGATAAACTGTGCCTCATCCAATATAGCATAATGAAAATGCATAGATTTATATTGAGAGATATCACGACGCAGATAATCATACGATGTAATCAGCACATCATAACCGGCACACTGAGAAATGAGTTTTGCGCGTTGAGATGCTTTTCCAACAATACATAAAGCCCTAAGTTCTTTGGTAAATTTGTTGATTTCATCCTGCCAATTATAGATCAATGAGGCAGGGACTACAATGATGCTAAGACCATGCGCTTTCTCACTTTCCAATAATGCGATGACTTGAACGCTTTTCCCTAATCCCATATCATCCGCTAAGATTGCGCCAAACTGGTAGTGATTCATGAGTTTTAGCCATTGATAACCCGCTATTTGATAATCACGCAAGATCGAACCATAGGGTGCTGGTAGTGTAAATGCTTCACTTTCTTTGCATTGAATTCGCTCTTGCAGTTTCTTACATGCGGCAGAACGACTGATCTGTATGCCTGCTTCCTGTTCAGGTAATGCCGCCAAACTCATGGAGCGATACAGTGGAACCTGCACTGTGCCAGCTTGGATTTGCTTGGGCAATATCTGAAGCATATTCGTCAAATGATCAAGTTCACGTAGTTGGGGCGCATCCAAGGAGATCAACTGTCCATTATTCAAACGGTGATATTTCTGCTTGCGCCGATAAGAACGCAGTAAGGCAAATAATTCTTCCTGTGGAATCTCATTGCTGTCAAACGCCAACTCCAACAACTGCTTCGATATTCGTACCCCAAGGGAGATACGCAAGGGCCGCTGCTTGCGCAAATGCAAAATCGCATCACTGATATAAATATCGCAGTAAGTTTGTAAAAAGGATAATCCATCCTGCAAAAACGAATAAACGCTATCATCATCTCCGCGTAGATATGCAATATGTTGACTCATATCCACCTCAGTGGCAAAACCATAAATATATTGCTCCACCAGTTCCATTGACAGTGGCTTCTCTTGGTTTTGTTCGCAAAAGCCGTATATCGTTTTTTCTTCCCCTTTCCCCTCCAGTCGTAAGGACAACACACCCTCATCATCCATATCCCCATAAAGCGCAAGTTGTAAACTCTCCTCCTGCATCGACTGTGGCAATTCATCATCACATTGTATGTAATCACGCAATGGCTGCCAGATGTATTTGCCAAACTGTGGCAGATATTCCTTTCCTACCAAAAGTTCTCCTTTTGCCGCAATGAAGTGCTGTAATAAGCGACAAGCACTGCCTAACTCATCAAAGCGATAACGAATCACTCCTGAATCATGCGCCTGATATAACCCGCTTTCATCTAAGTAACCGATGGATAAATGCGGATAATTACAAAGTTCAATGCGCAACAATGTTTCTTCTTCATGAAGTTTTATTTGCATACAAAGTGATTGTTCCTCACAATCTATATAACAGTATTCTTTCGGCAATTGTTCACAAAGCTCATATAAATAACGCAAATCTCTTTTACGAATCAGAATAAGCCCTTTATTCCAATTCTGTACCGAATCCTTCCATAATCGAAATAAAAAATGCAGAATATTTTGACTGTCCGCATCAAAAGCATCCATATGATGGACAAATTCCAGTTCTTTGCCATAACGGATGGACTGATTTTCCTTCACTGCCGTTAATAGTTGATGAATGTTTTTTACAAAATATTTGCGTTTACGACCAAGTTTCAAGCGAAAGTAAAGGCCTGTCTCATAACCATAATGCTCATGGCCTTGGATTACGAGGGTTAATTGGATGCTGCCGCTTTGATCCACACATACGCTACGTAACAACTGCTCGCGCTCATTACGAATCAAATCAGCGGTTCTTGCGATATGGGATGCTGTAATGCGGCGACGCATTTCTTCTTCCATTCGCTGTCGTTCCAAGTGAGCACGCTGCATCTGTCTTTCCTTTGCGATCCGTAAGCTTTCCATATCCGCCAGCCATTGCCTAAACTCAGGATCCTCCTGCATATCATCAGGATCATACAAAAAGGGCAGATCAAAGGGCTCTAACTGATTGAGTTTCATCATCAAAGCACCGATATGGGCACAACTATGGCTGATACAATACGGACAGTCACAAGTGAAAGAAAGCACTTTGCCATGTGCGTTGTATTGGATGCGGCAATAATTATCATAGCCTCCTGTCATAACGACTGCACAGGCAGTAAAATTAGAATCCGCTTCACTTTTCGTTACCGTTATATACCTAAGCGCATGATTCATCATATAATAATGCGCCAAATGCTCATTGTTTAAGTTTTCCATCACACGCCGTATTTCTTCAAAGGGAAATAACATTGGATCACCTGCTTTGTTTTATTTTAACATAGAGACGAGAAAAGCCAAAGTAAAAAACATTATATATTCTAAAAATTAAACGATACATGAGATTTCATTACCGATCCTATCAAACGATGAAAATGAATTCATTGAATGTATAAACGATTCTTCCTGCATCATACTAAGAATTATACAAATGGGGCAACTGCGTAATACAAATATAAGGCAGCCGCATATAGTGAAATAGAAAGCAGGAGGATAACCTATGACACGCTTTGATTTATACATCAGAAGAAAACTGCTGGATTCCATGGCACTATCCTATTTAGAACTTACACCCAATCAGGAAGCGATCCTAAGCAGAATGATTGATGAGACTTATGTCAATGAACAGTTCGCTGCGATGAGCATCGAGGATCGCATCGCCTGTGTGGTGAAACAATTTCGCAGCCGTATGTATACAAGTTAATGATTGAAAACAACTGTAACCTGCGCTGATTCATTATGATAATAGAAAAGAAAGACAAACGCTTGCAATGTTTGTCTTTTTAATGATGAAAATTCGTTGATAAGTCTTTTATCTATGATTCAATTGATCGCGCAAGAACTTGGCAACACGATAGCCAATCACCATACAGAAACCAACGCCAATCAGCATCAAACCAGCGGTAAACAAACGCGCCATCACTGCTTCACCAACACGGTAAATTCCCTCGATTTGAGGATCTAAACTCATTTGCCAAAACCATGGGATTAGTTTGGCGATCGCCATAAACATAACACCATTACCAATTAAGGTTATCCCACCCCAACACAGCCATTTCAGTACATTGCGCAAAGCAAGATATAATAATACGCTGCCGACAATCATACTCACAATAGCCAGCCACTGAAGGGATCCGTTATGAAACAAGCGGATAAAGCGCAGAGCATCTTTTTGGGTATCATCTAACCGCACTCCTATCCCTTGGCTCAACTCATGCAAAAGATCATTGCTGTCTAAGTATTCACCAATCCCTTGAGATATCTGCGTTATACGCTCCTGTGCAATCTCAACACCGAGTGTATCGGCAAGTTTGGGCACATACTCCTGTGCCAATTCATTGATATCCGCACTAACATTCGGCCACTGCGCGTTACCTTCAATCAGTTCATCCAGCAATGCATCAATATAATCACTGGACATTTCCTGAAGTTTATCAGATTCCATCATTTCCTGCTTTACTCCTTGAATCTGATCTTTGATCTCGTTGCTTAAAACACCGGCGAGTTCTCCTTTCGCTTGATCCAGAAAGGAAGAATCCATTCCATCAGGAAGCACTGAATCTAACGAGGAGGCGACCATATGATCAACCACGACATCGACAATTCCATCACGGATCAAATCACTGATCATTTCATTCAGCGCATACAGGCAAAGACCAAAACTCAATAAGATACAGGAAAAGACACTTGCGCTGAGCTTTCCTAATTTCATCCCATTCACCCCTTTCTCATTCTATGATATGCAAATGTACAATAAAGAAAAAGCACAAACGTGCTTTATTTCTTCCAGTGCGCCCTGACCTGTTCTGCGATATCCGCTGCACGCAAGTGGAATTTCGCCAACAGCGCATCCGGTGTGCCGCTTTCGCCGAAACAATCTTTGATTCCCATGCGAATGAGTCGACATGGTGCATGTTCGCTCAGTACTTCCGCAACGGCACTGCCAAGTCCGCCGATGATACTGTGCTCCTCTACCGAGATAATCAAATCATGCGTTTGCGCTAATTCAACCAACAACTGCTGATCGATTGGCTTAATCGTATGCATATCAACGACAGTGATCTCCATGCCCTCTTGCTTTAAGGCATCATAAGCTGCCAATGCCTCATGAACCATGATACCACAAGCAACTACCGCAATCCGCTTGCCTTGACGAAGCACATTACCCTTTCCCAAAGTAAAGGGTACTTCATGCTGGGGATAAATCGTTTCCACTGCACTACGTCCCAGTCGTACATAACAAGGACCTTTATAAGCATATGCCGCCTGTATCGCTGCACTTGCGGCATAAGCATCCGCCGGTACCATCACCACCATATTCGGAATGCCACGCATTAGCGCAATATCCTCTATCGTCTGATGACTAGCGCCATCCTCACCGACTGTAATACCCGCATGGGAGGCACATATTTTCACGTTCAACTGCGGATAAGCAATTGAATTACGAATCTGTTCATAGGCACGTCCGGTCGCAAACATAGCGAAACTGGACGCAAATACCACATTTCCTTGGGCTGCCATACCGGCTGCCACACTCATCATATTACCTTCCGCAATCCCCATATTAAAGTGCTGATTGGGACGCACCTTCTTGGCCATTGCGGTCTTTGTAGAACCGGATAAGTCCGCATCCAACACCAGTACATGATCATCCTGTTCGACCAACTGGGCCAGCGTCGCTCCGTATGCTTCCCGTGTCGCAATTTTTGCCATTATGCGTTTCCTCCTTCCAATTCAGCCAATGCCCTAGCACACTCCTCCTCAGTAGGAGCCACGCCATGCCAATTTGCTTGATGTTCCATAAAGGAAACCCCTTTTCCTTTCACCGTCTTGGCGATGACTACCGTTGGTTTCCCTTTCAGTGTCTTTGCCTGTTCACATGCATCATACACACTTTCAAAATCATTGCCGTCCTCTAACACAATCACATGCCAGCCAAATGCACGAAATTTCTCATCCAATGGTGTCGGATTCATTACCGTGCGAATATCGCCGTCAATCTGTAAACCATTGAAATCAACAAATACCAATAAATTGTCCAAATGATAATGAGCCGCAGCCATGGCAGCCTCCCAAACCTGCCCTTCTTCACACTCACCATCCCCCAACAATGCATATACCCGATAAGGATCCTGATGCATCTGATTCGCCATTGCCATACCGACTGCCGCTGATATGCCCTGTCCCAGCGATCCGGTTGACATATCCACACCTTTTACCAAATTCATACTTGGATGTCCCTGCAAAGGCGATCCCAACTGACGAAAACTCATCAAATCCGCTTCCTTCAATAAGCCTTTTTCCGCCAGCACCGCATACAAGACCGGACTGGCATGTCCTTTTGACAGTACAAATTTATCACGCAGAAGCGCATCGACATTATGTTCATCAATGTTCATCTGGGTAAAATACAGCGTCGTCACAATTTCCACCGCCGACAAAGAACCGCCCGGATGACCCGATTTCGCCGCTGTCACCATCTGAACAATATGCGATCGAATGCGCCGTGCCCTTTCCTGTAATTCCGCCAAGTTTTCCATTGCATTTCCTCCTCTGGTATATTCGCCTATTCATTATACTATAAAGTGAAGAATTTTCTTAGTTTTTTATGATAATTTTTAATATTTTATGTAAATTCATCGTTCTCTTTATGTAAAATCATCGTTCTTTCACTCAGATACAATCACTATGCGCTGATTGGCAGGAAGGTAAGCTGCACTTTTTGTTTTTCCTCATCAATACCGAGAACATAAACTTTACGGATATCACCGACTGCGACTAATTCACTGGGATGGGCAATGCGCTGTTTGCTCATCTTAGAAATGTGTACCAAACCATCTTCATGAAGACCGATATCAACGAATGCGCCGAAATCCACCACATTACGCACAACCCCTTCCAGTTCATCGCCGATATGCAAATCGCTCAATTCCAGCACATCGCTGCGAAGCAATGGCGCATCATAGCGTTCACGATAATCTCGCAGTGGAGCCGCAATCACCTCCAAGATATCTTGTATTGTATAGATATCACTATCGCAGCGCTTTGCCAAATCGGCAGCGTCCACATGGGAAAGTGCTGTTTGTGCCGCTTCACTCCCCATATCCTGTTCACGAAGGGATAAATGTGTCAATACCCTTTTCGCTAATGCATAACTCTCCGGATGGATTGCCGTGCGATCCAGCCATTCTTCTCCATCCTCAATCCGTAGAAAGCCTGCGGCTTGTTCAAATGATTTGGCGCCGATCTTGGGAATGCTTTTTAACTCTTTGCGGCTGTGTATCGTTCCGTGTTCATTACGATATGCGACAATTGACTTAGCGCTTGCACTGCTCAATCCCGACACATTTTTTAACAATTCCGCAGAAGCGGTATTCACATTGACACCCACGCGATTCACCGCTTTCGATACAACAAAATCCAAACGCTCTTTCAAACGACTGGTGCTTAAATCGTGCTGATACTGTCCAACCCCAATGGATTGTGGATCAATTTTGATCAATTCCGACAGTGGATCCTGAATACGGCGGGCAATGGAAATCGCCGAGCGCTGTTCTACCTGTAAGTCGGGAAATTCCTCACGCGCCAATTTGGAAGCTGAATAGACAGAGGCACCTGCCTCAGAAACCATCGTATAGGAAACCGATAAATGATGTGTGCGAATCAATTCTGCGACAAATGCTTCACTTTCTCTGCTTGCGGTACCATTGCCAATCGCAATGATATCAATCGGATAACGCCGCAATAGTTCCAGCATACGCTCCTGTGCCTCTTTGCGCTTCGCATTGGGCGCATGAGGATAAATCACACTGATCGTTAATAGTTTACCGGTCGCATCTATCACAGCCAGTTTACACCCGGTACGAAAAGCAGGATCAAAGCCTAGTACCATTTTGTTTTTCATTGGTGGCTGTAATAACAGACGCTCCAAATTCATGGAAAAAACACCAATTGATTGTTCCTGCGCCTTTTCGCTTAATTCCTTGCGAATTTCTCGTTCCACACTGGGCAGAATCAAGCGCTTCAAACTATCCGCAATCGCTGTTTTGATATAGGCATCCGCTATGCTTGCACGACGGCGCAGATAGCGGCGTTCTATCCATTCCTGAGCACGCTGGGTATCTATTTCAATTGAAATTGACAGCACTTTCTCCTTTTCTCCACGATCCATCGCCATTACACGATGCGCTGCCACACTAGACAAGCGTTCATGATGATCATAGTACATCTTGTATACTTTTTTATCATCTTCATGTTTTTTCTTCTCTTTACTGATCAATGTACCATAACGCTCCATACTTTCCCGGATGCGTGCTCTTACCTTAGCATCATCACTTACTGTTTCGGCTATGATATCCATCGCTCCCTGCAAGGCTGACGCTGTATCACAAACTGTATCATTGATGTAGTTTTGTGCCTGTGCTTCCACATCGCCTTGTTCAGGTAACTTAAGCAGCCATTTCGCCAGTGGTTCTAAACCCTTGGCGATTGCCTCAGTGGCTCTTGTCTTGCGTTTTTCCTGATAAGGTCGATAAATATCCTCTACCTGCGATAATTTCACACAGGCCGCGATAGCCGCTTGGATTTCCTCGTTCATATGCCCCTTTTCTTCAATGAGACGCAACACATCTTCTTTGCGCTTCGCCAGATTCACTTGATAAGCATACTGTTCTTGAATCAAACGTATGGCTTCTTCATCCAGTGCTCCGCTCATCTCTTTGCGATAACGGGCAATAAAAGGTACCGTTGCCCCTTCCTCCAATAGGTTTAACACCGCTTGTACCTGTGTGATCTTTACATTTAGGGAAGCCGCAATCGGTTTTATAATTTCATTCATACGATATCCTCTTTTCTTATCCAATTTCTTATTGTATGCAAGCCTCCATCATTATAAAAGGAAAGCGGTAGAAACTCAAGTAAAAGGCGTGCAGAACAGAAAAAGACATTGTAGAGTGATGAAATATTGGATGATGTTAAGAGTGGAACATCATTTTTTTGTGCGTTGATTTCTTGTATTCCCATGTCTGTTTTGATACACTTATACCGATGTAAGATTGATCCACCCGCTTACGCCATGGTTCTACTTATTGGGATAATTCATGGGTGTGCACTTCATCTTTGATATAAAATGCAATGCATCCTTTTGGTATGGAAAGGAAGGTAGAGACCATGAACAAAATAAAAGCACCGCTTCTCCCCTCACAACTGACAAGAATAGAGGATTTGGATCGGATGATAAAAACAGATCCTTATCTGCATGGTCTGCAAGTGCAGGATTGTCTGGTTGTGGAGAGTACCATGGAACAGATTCACTTTGACGGTTGTCTGTTTCAGAATGTGGATTTTGACAACTGTACCTTTACCAACATGGATTTGTTGGATTGTCGCTTTGAGAACTGTGAGTTATCCAACTGCAAGTTTTGGGAAGGGGCGATGCATCGTTTGGAATTTCATCATTGTCGCATGATGGGATGTGATTTCAGCGGCAGCGTGCTAGCCAATATATCCTTTCTTCACAACAATGCCCGATATGCCAATTTCTCTGCGGCCAAAATCAAACACACCCGCTTTCAAGATATGAACCTTGCGATGAGCAGTTTCAATCAATGTGAGTTTACCCATGTGGAATTTGACGCATGTTTGTTACAAGAAGCGGAATTTATCAATACGCCCCTTCATGGTGTCGATTTCTCCAGTTCCAATATTGAAGGAATCACCGTAAACAGTGAACATTTAAAAGGCGTCATCGTCTCGCAGGAACAAGCACTTTCACTTGCACGACTATTGGGATTGGTAATCAAAGAATAACCAACAAAAAAACAGATAACGTATGTACCTTGAATGGATGATCCATCATCGCACTTCTATTCGTATATCTGTTTTTTTTATGATTTCTTGATTGTTTTAAACAAAACGATTTATGCCTGTTCCAGCAGTTCATACAACCGCTTGGCACGCGCATATGCCTCACGATAGAATGCCTCTGCCCCCATGCTTAAATACTCCTTGCGATAACATACTTCAAGGGTAATTCTGCCATCATAGCCGCTTGTTTTCAGCTGATGCATGATATGAGTCCAATCGGCAGTACCATCAAATGGCAAAAGGTGCTGATCCTTGATTCCTTCATTATCATGAAGATGTAGGCAGAAGATCCGATTTTCAAAAGGTTTCAAATCCCATGCATCATTGAAATGCGCGTGATAGTGACCGGCGTCAAAACATAACCCAACATTTTCTGATTTTAAGTGTTCCAAGACATACTCCAAATAACCACGGATCTTCGTATTTTCAAAGGCAATCCGCACACCACATGACTGCGCATATGACACGATTTGATCCAAGCGCTGTAAACCGATCTCATTGAATAGTGGTGCCTCACTTTTACTGGTCAGATGCATCACAACCATATCAATTCCGTTTTCCTTACAAATGCGGATATCGTTTTGATAACGCACTACTAATGCATCCCCACTGTCATCCTTCAGCCATAAACTGTTGATATTCTGATAGCCTAAATGCGCAAAATCAACACTCAATCCTTTTTCTCTGATATAACGAAGTTGTTGAGCTTGATCCGGCTGCCAATCCTTATTATACCATTGAATGAATACATGCTGAAAACCGGCGGCAGCGATCGCATCAATGGTTTCATATGGGCTGATTCCCTCATTATCATTGCTGACAACAACTGCTATCTTATCTTTTATCATGTTCTTGCTCCTTTTACTGCTTTTCAGTAGTTTCCATCACCACTGCTATGATGGCCAATAAAAGCTCTACGCATTGCTTCATCTCATTCACACAAGCATATTCATATTTGCCATGGTAATTATAACCTCCCGTTCCAAGATTAGGACAAGGCAATCCTTGGTAGGTCAACATCGCTCCATCTGTGCCACCGCGAATTGCCTCTTCTTGCGCATGTATGCCTATCTTGGCCATTGCCTGTTTTGCGTATGCGATGACTTCAGGATGCGGCTCCATGTATTTGCGCATATTATAGTAACTATCGTTGATCGTACAATGGATGCTCTGTGCTCCATATTTCTGATTCATGAACGCTTGCGCATCCATGAAATACTGTTTTAAGCGCTCAAATTTAGTTTCATCATGCTCGCGGATAATATACTCCATCTCGCACGTTTCACACGCTCCCTGCATGTTGTGCAGATGATGAAAACCCTCATAATCCTGTGTACAAGCCGGATCCGCAAAACGTGGCAACAACGCATGAAATTCCATTGCCAATAATAGTGCATTGACCATTTTGCCTTTGGCAGAGCCGGGGTGAATGCTCGTTCCCTTGATCTTGACTTGGGCACTTGCGGCGTTGAAATTCTCATAAGCGATCACATCCACTGCGCCACCATCCACAGTATAAGCAAAGTCTGCGCCAAAACGATGAAGATCAAAATGCTTTGTCCCTCTGCCAATTTCCTCATCCGGGGTAAACGCGATACAGATTTGTCCATGTGCCACGCCGCTTTGAATCAATTGCTGGGCCGCACTCATGATCTCGGCAATGCCCGCTTTATCATCCGCACCTAACAGCGTCGTACCATCAGTTACGATTAAATCATTGCCAATCTGATTCTTTAACTGCGGAAATTGTGCCGTATGCATAATGATCCCCTGTTCCTCATTGAGCACAATATCCTCTCCATCATAGTTATGAATAATCCGCGCTTTGACATTCGCTCCGCTCATATCAGGTGAAGTATCCATATGCGCAATCAAGCCAAGCGAAGGGACTGCTTGATCTGTATTTGCCGGAATATGTCCATACACTATGCCATATTCATCGACAAAAGCATCCGCAATCCCAATTTCCTTCATTTCCTGTACCAGCAAATTAGCTAAACAAAGTTGCCCGGCACTGCTTGGTGCACTTTGGGCATGCTCATCTGACATCGTGTCATACGCTACATAACGTAAAAATCGTTCCTCCAGCATCCTTCTCATCCTTTCCATTCCCAATGTCTCCTTTATTCTTCCGCCATATCATCAAAAAAATCATCGTCCCCTTGATGATAGGCGTTGATAAACACTTCACGATCACGAAAGCCACGCTGCGTTCTTGCCTGTTCAATCAATTCACTGAGCAGTTGTTTGACCTTACGGCACTTTCTGATATTTTTTAAGCGCAGAAGCGGATCAGACGCATCACTCGTCTTTAATAGGATTGTCCCCGTTCCACAGATGCGATTCATGATTCCACGTACCAATGTGATATCCAATACGCGATATAATAAGCATTCATGTTCCTGCTGGGAAATGAATCCATGAATACAATAAAGCCGTGTTTCACTTAGCCGATAGCGATCAAAACTAAACGGAAACCAAAGAATATGGCGACGATCCGACCATAAAATGCGAGAATCATATTGCTTCATTTATTTACCCCTTTCCTGTCGACTACCCTTCTCTATAGTATGCTTTTTATTCGCGTTTACTTTACCACAAATCACAGTTCAAGTAAATGAAAATACGCTGATTCAAACACCTTTTCATTTCTGTTTCTAACGCATAGATTCCTACAAAGCAAGCTTGCCCAAACAGGATATGATAATAAAAAAACTAGAAATACTATCTTTTCCTTATCAAGAACTGTTATAATAAAGAAAAAAGTAGAGGGATGCATATGTTCACTAAATTATTGACAAAACTTGGTTTTACCAAAGAAGAGACCAGTTGGATTTTGTATGATGTGGGAAATAGTGCACAGGTACTGACCACCTGCACCGTCATTTTCCCCTTATTGATCGCCAAGATCACACCGGGAGATTCCAGTGTGTATGTCGGCTGGGCCAATGCGCTCTATGGCTTGGTGCTGGCACTACTTTCTCCGATCTTGGGCACGATCGCCGATTACAAGGGCAAAAAAATGAAGTTTTTCCGTTTCTTTTTGTTTTTGGGAATCGCCGCCGGCTTTGCATTATGTCTACCGACCATTGATTATATGACGATGATCGTAATCTTCTGTATTGCGATGATCGGTTATAATGGCTCCATTATCTTCTATGATGCCTTTATTGTAGATGTATGTGAGGATGATCGGGTGGATAAGGTATCCGCCGCCGGGTATGCATGGGGCTACATTGGCTCGGTACTGCCCTTTTTGATCTTCATCTTGCCCTTTGCGGCAGTGACCCTGTTTGGCGATGCGCAAGGCAATCTTGCATTGGGTAGTTTCACTCTGAGTTATCGTATGGCCTGTGGTCTGACCATGGGTATGGCGGTGCTGTGGTGGTGGATCTATTCTCGACCGATGTTAAAGAATGTTAAACAGAAACGCTATCATGAGGAATCTGCTCATGTTGTCCGTGATTCCTTTCAACGTTTGTGGCATACCTTTCGCGATATCAAAAAGAATAAAAATATCTTTCTGTTTTGCATATCTTATTTCTTCTATATTGATTGCGTGAACACCGTAATCAAAATGGCAGTGTCGCTAGCGGCAGAAATGGGAATCAGCGATATCATGAGTTTAATCGTAGTCATCTTAATCAATATCATAGCCTTCCCGGGTGCGATCTATTTCGGTCGCTTCGTGGACCGCTTTGGCTCAAAGCGAATGATTTATGCCGGAATCTTAGGCTATTTAGGGGTAGTGGTATGCGGTGCCTTGATTCCTGTCAATGCGAATTTTATCTGGGCTGTGGCAATTTTGGTCGGACTGTTTCAAGGTGGTATCCAATCCGTATCACGCTCCTATTTTGCCAAACTAATTCCCGATAAGGCAGATGCCAACGAGTTTTTTGGGTTCTTCTCTGTATTCTCCAAATTCTCGGCCATTCTAGGACCTGTCGCTGTCGCTATCTTAATTCAAATCACGGGGCAAACCCAATTCGGCATTCTCGGTTTGATTCCGATGATGCTAGTAGGGGCCTTCATTCTTCTATTTGTCAAAGATCCGGAAAAAAACTAAACAGTGAGTGAAAGCTGATCAAGTAAAATAAGTGCCATTGCGGCACTTTTATGTTGGGCTTCACCATGCAAAAGGGCTATGCTTATGCCATGTTTCCACATATCTTCTATTAAAAAACTGCGCTTTGTGAAGTGCAGTTTTTATTCGATCTTTGTATCCAACGCTGATTCCTTTTAACCACATAAATTCTCTCATATTAGAACAATCCCCCAAACAAGCTCATCTGGTTTTCATCCTGCATTCCATCCAGCACATGCATGTTTTCTAGTTTTTTCACCAGCGTTGCGGACAGTGCAGTACGATTCTGTAAATCCTGTTTGGATAAAAAGCCACCCTTGGCACGCGCCTCACATACCGTAACCGCAACGGATTCACCCAATCCATCTACACTGGTAAAGGGAGGAATCAAAACATTCTTATCTTGGGGATCCGGTAAAAATTGCGTGGCATCCGAACGCATGATATCAATATTCGCAAAACGATAGCCTCGTAAAATCATCTCCAATGCAAGTTCCAACGTATTATAAATATCTTTATCCTTTTTCGTAACTTCCTTTTTCAAGATCGGATCATCCATGCGCATTGCGATCTCATTCATTCTGGCGCGAATCGCTGCTTCTCCTTTGATCATTGTATCAATCTCATAAGCATCACAGCGTATTGAGAAAAACATGGAGTAATAATAAATAGGATGATGAACCTTAAACCATGCAATACGAATCGCCATCATCACATAAGCAACCGCATGTGCTTTTGGGAACATATATTTGATCTTTTCACAGGACTCAATATACCAGTCCTCTACCCCATTTGCCTTCATATCCGGAATCCATTCCTTTTTCAATCCCTTACCTTTACGCACTGATTCCATAATCGTAAAGGCCAATTTCGGCTTTAATCCCTTGTGAAGCAAATAAACCATAATATCATCACGGCATCCAATGACACTTTTCAACGTACAAATGCCTTGATCAATTAAGTCCTTTGCATTACCCAGCCATACATCCGTGCCATGCGACAAACCGGAAATCTTTAATAATTCATCAAACGTAGTCGGCTTGGTCAATTCCAAAATGCCTCTTACAAAGCCGGTCCCAAACTCCGGCAAACCGGCCGCTCCCGTGAGTTCAGTGTTCTTTGTGGTATCAATATTCAATGCGTCAACAGAAGAAAATATACTCATTGTGGCCGGATCATTCATCGGAATGCTTGTCACATCTATGCCACTTAAGCGCTCTAATAATTTCATCGCAGTGGGATCCACATGCCCTAAGATATCAAACTTCAATACATTGTCATGAATCTGATGGAAATCAAAATGCGTGGTTTTCCACTCTGCATAGGGGTTGTTGGCCGGATATTGAACCGGTGTAAAATCATGAACATCCAAATCAAGCGGTACCACGATAATACCTCCCGGATGTTGACCCGTTGTACGCTTTACACCCTCACATTCCTTTGCCAAATAAAGGCGCTGTGCATTACGCATAGAACCGGCCAGATTCATTTCCTCTTCATAACCCTTTACATAACCAAAAGCAGTCTGTTCCGCCACAGTGCCGATTGTGCCTGCCCGAAATACATGATCCTCGCCAAACACCTCTTTGGTATAAGCATGCGCATTGGGCTGATAATCACCAGAGAAATTCAAATCAATATCGGGGACTTTATCTCCCTCAAAACCCAGAAAGGTCTCAAAGGGAATATCGTGTCCATCTCCGCGTATAATCTCCCCACAGTTGGGACAGGCAATATCAGGTAAATCAAAGCCATTGGGAACACTACCATCTGTATAAAACTTCACATAATGACACTTTGGACAGACGTAATGAGGCGCAAGAGGGTTGACCTCGGTAATGCCTGACATCGTTGCCACAAAGGAAGAACCGACCGAACCACGTGAACCTACCAAATAACCATCCTCATTGCTTTTCTTGACCAACAGATGTGAAATATAATAAACGACATAAAAACCATGACCGATAATCGACTGCAATTCTTTTTCCAAACGCTGCTCAACCAGTTCAGGCAAATTCTCACCATAACGCTCATGCGCCGTTTGAAAACAGATCTCTCGCAGTTTTCGATCTGAGCCTTCAATATCCGGCGGATACAGACGGCTTTTCACCGGATAAATCACTTCGATCTGATCCGCAATGCGCTTTGTATTCTCAATGACCAATTCCTTTGCCCGCTTCGTCCAAGTAAAGGCATCCAGCATTTCTTGGGTTGTGTAAAAGTGCTGATCGGGTGCCTGAAAACGCCGCCTTTTTTCCGCATTGTAAATATACAGAGGATGGCGTACTCCGCCAATCGCCTGAGAACTGATATAGATATCTCGCGTCAATTTTTGATGCGGATGCACATAATGTGCATCACCGGTTGCGACAATCGGCTTACCCAAACGATCTGCCGCATGCATGATCGCCTTTAAAATCTCTTGTAAACGCTCATTACTGCCAATGGAATCACGTTCTACCAAATGACGATAGTTCTCCAAAGGCTGAATTTCAATATAATCATAAAAACGCATCACCTCAAGCAGAGCTTCTTCCCCACGGGTATGGGCGATCTCAAATACTTCACCGTTTAAACAAGCGGAACCGATTAACAGATTGCCATTCAAACGTCGTTTAGCGATTTCTTCACGCAGGATGCGCGGTTCAGCCACTACGTTATTGGTCGCTTTCGCATTATAAGACAAATATTTTGTATGTGATAGTGTTACAAGTTCAAACAACTCTTTTAATCCTGCCGCATTTTTAGCTAATACAATCGTATCTTTTTTTCGCACTTTCTTAAAACAAGATGCATCCTGCATATCCTGTAAATCCTTTAAAGTTCCAATATGACGCAAATCATTCATCATGCTCATGAACGTATCTGCCAATACCTTGGCATCATAATCCGCACGGTGAGCGACTTCTTCATCATAGCGAATACCATAACTACGGGCAATTTGTCCTAAGCGATAGCCACGGCGATCACTTTGTAGGGAACGCGCCAAATCCAGCGTATCAATCACCGGATTATGCAGGGGCTTTTTACCGATACGAATTAAACTGTCATTCAGGAAGTTATAGTCAAAATCCGCATTATGTGCAACAAGTATTGCATCTCCGATAAATTCCAACAATTCATCGGCACACTGCGCAAAGGTCGGCGCATTTTGTACATCTTCCTGCGTGATACCGGTTAATTCAGTAGTAAACGCACTTAAGGCAACCGGTGGCTGAATGAACATCTGTAAAGATTTCACGCACTCTCTGTTTTCCATAATCTGTGCCCCAAACTCAATGATATGATCAAAGCGAGAGGATAATCCGGTTGTCTCTAAGTCAAATACACAGTATCTGCCTTTTTCTAACAACGTATCATCCCCATTGCGTACAATCCTTAGAATTGGATCTACCATATTAAATTCTACCCCATAAATCATCTTAAAGGGATGTGAAGGATCGCGCTTTTTATTGATCGCACTCACCGCCGCCTGCGCTTTGGGGAACGCTTGCGCCACCATATGATCCGTTAATGCGATCGCATCCATTCCCCATGCGTCAGCACAAGCGATAAATTCCTCGATATCACAAACACCATCCATTTCCGACAGTTTGGTATGGACATGTAACTCCACCCGTTTTTCCTTTGCGTCATCATTTCGCTGTTCTTCCTTTGTCTTTGTCATCATAATTGGATCAAAGACATATTCTCGCAAATAAGTATCAAAGGTTACATTACCATAAGCAATGACATAATCCCCCTTATGAAATTCCTCACTGCTTTCCGCCTGTTTTGCATTTAAAAACTGTTTGATAATCATTGCATCCTGATCATCATGAATCCAATAACTGCGTATGACATATTGCTTATCCGGATTCTTCTTAGATCGCACTTCTTTATCTTCTCGTTCAAATAATTTACCTTTGATCGCAACTTTTTCTCTTTCTTCCTGTAAGTGAGCGATTTGCATCATCGTATAATCATCCAAGTCCTTGTGCTTCTTTTGTTTGCGCCGATAGGGACGCTCTTTTGTTTGGGATGAGAAAGAATCATGTGCGGATGCCTCATTGACTACCGTATGAACAATCGGAATCTCATTTTGTTTATCTTTACTTGTAGCGGCGATATGTACATTGAAAGGAATACCGCAGGATCGCAAAAAATCCACCAATGCGCCCTGATGCTGGATTGCCTCCTCCCGCATTGCCTCCTCCTCGATGGTATAAATCAAAAAAGTATCCTCCAAAGCGGGCATGCCTTGTGCAAACACCTTTTGTTCAGGATGCAGGGAAACATAATGACAGATATACTCATATACAGAAAAAATATCCGTATCTGTATGCTCACATATGATCTGTAATATCACCTCACTACGAGTATGAATACGCAGTTTTGTTATAAATAGTTCCCATAGTGAAAATGGCAGAATATGCGCCAATCGCAAGGTTAAACTTAACGTATTGCTTGCCTTGCGGTAATGCGGTGTCATCACAAAACTTCCACCTGCAAAATAAGTGCGCTCCTCCTCATTCAAGTGCAGTCGCTGTACAAATTCTTCGATTCCCAGTTCCATCCCATCGACCTCGTTTCTATGCATCATTTTATCATACTCCCCCTTTTAACAAAAGCAATTTATCATTTATTTCGCCATGATTGTACACAAAAGCATCTTAGTGGGCATCGTTTTCCAGCAGTCAAGAAATTACAGCACACACAACATCTTTCCTTATCAAATAGGCATTCCCTTCGAGATAAAAAAACTGTAATGGAAAAGGGTAAGCAGCCAAATAGCGGCTACTGCCATTCCATTACAGGATAACTTTCATAAGGTTAACACATCGCTCATCACTGTAAATAACCTATGGCTCCTAACGCAATCCACCGGTTTCGATACAAGCTTGAATGCTGAAACGCTGATCTGCGATCGCATGATTCAGTTCAGATAAATGCACCTGCAACTGATTCAACACAGTGCGTAATTGTGCATATGTTGTGTTCAACTGCTCAAATGAAGTATTGATTCGTTTGGTCAACTTCCGTTTGTCCTCTGCCTCCAGCATATAATCACTTACTTTTAACAGGAATCCTTGATCCAATGGCTGTGTTTCAATCGGTAATTCTTTGCACAGCGTATCAAAACTTTGCCATGCGCTGTTCAGTTTTGCAATTTCAGCGCTCACATCTTCTATCTCTTCTTGCGATAAGATCGGATACCATAAACTCCTTGCCTCGGTAGTATCCTCTACCAATTCATTGAGGTGATCCAAAATAAAATTAAAGGAGGAACTCAATTTTTTACCGCTCTCATAAGCAGCCTCACATGCTTGTTTCTGAGCGCATTGTTCCTTCCACTTTGCTTCCATTTCCCGTACCGCATTCAACGTATCCATATCCAAACTCTTGCGTTTAATTTCCAATAATGCTTCATATTCCTGCGCTAAATTATCATAAGGCTTTAATTCCTGTTCCAGTAAATTCTTCTGATAGTGTAAATACTCTAAATCCTTTGCCTTTAAGTTATAATCAAGCGCAGCACGAATCAATTCGGACTTCTCTTTCTCTAAACGCAATGAACTACGTGCAGAAAGAGTCGCGAATATGCGATTCAGCGATGCATGCTCCAAACGTTCCACATCCTCACTTTCCTTATCTAACTGTAAGGCTAAGCGTTGTAGTGTAGCACTTTCCCGCGCTACCTGCTGCGTAAGATCATTCAATTCATTTTGTAAATAGGCCTTGCGTTTTTGGCGAAACTTATTTTCAATCAATTTTTGATCAATATTTTTCATAAGATGCTTCCTTTCTTGATATGTTAAATAGCGCTAAACTAAGGTAGTTGATTGTGCTATATCGCCCAGTGCTTGCGTGCCGGGTGAGGTGCGCTTATTTCTCCACTGAAATATTAAAGTCCTTAGAGATATTGGCGCCATCGAAAATCCAGCGAATGGTGATCGGGTAAGTGCCCGAAGCCAGTTGATCGGTATGCAATAAATAGATTGTTTCCGCTTGCATCATGGAACCGCTCTTTGTGCGATTGGTTTTTTGATAACTTAGTGATAATGCATAACTATTTCCGCTCATAAAGCGCACTCGCGGTACTTCCACCGGATTATTTTCATCATATAAATAGTTGAGTTTCAACAGGATACCATTTTCACTGTTTTCTGTTTTCATGGTGATGCCCATTACCTGAGCGATAAAGACACGAACCTCGCGCGTATCCTCACTTCCGTTGGCGAAGGTTGCTTTTAAGGTAAAAGTACACTCACCGCTGGGAAACTGATATAGGCTCTCACTCATTGAGAAAGAAGATAAATCCTTCATATCGCCGCCAATCGGCTTTTCTTCATGATACAGACGAAGGCTTGTGAGTTCTGTATCTTTGCGATCAATACTCCAAGATAAATGTACCGTGGCATCTCTTCCATACGTGCCCTCAAAACTGCGAATCACACCATCCGTATTGGGTGTATTCTCCACCGGATCTGTTGCATCCGGGATAAAGGCTCCCGCTTGGTTGCCCTCAATCAGGCGGTAGATGCCAAAGCCGACAAAGCAGGTCAAAATAACACCAAGCAGTGTAACAAACATAGCATTTCTACGCAAAAAGGCTACCAAATTTGACATACACATCCTCCTGTCCCTAGCATCATTATACAATGACGGCTTGCTTTTTGCCATAGTTTTACCTGTATTTCCCGCTTCTCTATTCCCCACTGGCAATTCTTCTACATACAAGGATGTGATAGTTTGCGTTTATGAAAGGGAATATTTCAATAATAGTAGCTGGTAAATGGAATAAATGCTTTGTTAAAAAATAAAAAAAGCGATAGCATTTTGCCATCGCACCTACGATTTTATTTGGCCGGTACTACAACACCGGAGAATGTCGCATCAATAAACTGCTTGATTTCTTCGCTTTTTAAAATCTCTACCAAAGCAAGTACCGCTTCATTATCCTTGTTTTCTTCTTTCACCGCAATCACATTGGCGTAAATCTGTGCTGCCTCATCGTCTTTTTCTTCTGCACAGATCTGCTTATCAATGATATTTGCATCCAATGCATAATTTCCGTTGACCACCGCAAATTTTACATCCTTTAACTTCGTTGGAATCTGTGCTGCCTCTAATTCATACAGTTCAATATCCTTTGCCTTAGATTCGATATCCTTGATCGTCGCATTGATGCCTGCGCCCTCTTTCAACTTAATAATACCGTATTTTTCCAGCAGCAGCAATGCTCTAGCCTCGTTGGTCGCATCATTCGGTACAGCAATTTTATCACCATCTGCTAAATCATCCGCAGAGATGCTCGTCTTTCCGGCCGGATCATCCGCATAAATTCCTAATGGCTCAAAATGAACTGCGCCTACACTCACCAAATAGCCGTCTTTGCCACTTGCATATCCCGCATCGCTGTTATAACCATCCAAATAGGGCTGATGCTGGAAAAAGTTCGCATCTAACGAATTATCGCTGGTAGAGGGATCCAGTGCTTTCCAATCGGTAAACTCCACCACTTCAAGGGTATAGCCTTTTTCCTTCATGTACTTCTCTGCTTCTTTCAAAATCACCGCATGTGGTGAACTGGTTGCGCCGATCTTCAAGGTTTTGGAATTCTGATCCTTATCTGTGCTGCCGCCGCAGCCACTCAAACCTACACATAATAACAATGCCAACGCTGACGTAATGATCTTTTTCATTTTCTTTTCCTCCTGTCATTTGTTCGCTTCATCTATACAGTCGCGATCATGTACTTCCCATGATTGCGTTATCTTCTAATCACAGAACCTATCTAATGCGTAGTCTTCTTTACGATTTGATCACCGATGGTTTGAATACAGGTAATCATCAATAGAATAATCACAACCACCACATAGGTCACATCACTCATACCACGCTGATAGCCATAACGAATTGCCATATCGCCCAATCCACCGGCGCCTATCGCTCCGGCAATTGCGGTAAGTCCCACCAAAGAGATGAGTGTAATCGTTACGGCTCTTGCCATACCGGGAATGCTTTCGCGTAAATAAACACGCGTAATAATTTGAAAAGGCGATAATCCCATTGCCTGACTGGCCTCAATGACACCCGGATCTACTTCCGCGAGGGCGCTTTCTATCTGGCGAGAGAAAAAAGGAATCGTACCGATAATCAAAGCGGGCAGCGCACCGGGTACACCAATTGTTGTATGTACCAGAAAACGCGTCACATTTACCAGCAGCATCATTAAAATGACAAAGGGAATCGAACGAAACAGATTTACCACTTTATCCAGCAGAAAGAAGATGATGCGATTCTCCATAATTCCGCCCTTGCGTGTAACCACCAAAGTTACCCCGAATACCAAGCCAAATAGGAAAGCCACCGCTCCGGGAATCAGCAGCATCTGCAAAGTCTGCCAAAAGCCAATCGGAAATTCATCGGCAAGCTCTACCACATTGGGAATCCAATCCATCAGCCAGCTCATGACTTCATCACCTCCACTGCTACACCATTCGCTTTAAAATACGCAATCGCCTGTTCAATATTCTCCTGTTGTCCACTTAGGATAACTACCAAATCACCCAAAGGAGCGTCCTGTATGACCTCCACATTGCCGAAAATGATGCTTGTCTCAACATCCATTTCGCGCGTCACATGCGACAATAGTGCTTCCTTTGTATTGCTTGTTCCATACTTCAAATGTACCAGCCATTGTCCTTTCGCTATACGCGTAATGGGTGAATCATTCTCCAACATGGTATAGATTTTAGCGAGTGATGAAGCCGTATGGATGAAATCCTTTGTCACCTGTGCCTTGGGATTCGCAAAGATATCTACTACTCGACCTTCTTCTTGAATCACCCCATCTTCCATCACCGCTACCCGTGTGCATATCTCCTTGATAACTGCCATCTCATGCGTAATCAAGACAATCGTAATCCCTAAGCGCTGATTTACTTCTTTCAGCAGCTTCAATATAGAACCGGTAGTCTGCGGATCCAAAGCACTTGTCGCCTCATCACATAGCAACACCTTTGGATCATTGGCAAGCGCTCGGGCAATCGCCACACGCTGCTTTTGTCCACCGGACAATTCACTGGGATATGCATCCCGCTTATCGCTCAGATCCACCAAGGCCAACAATTCATTGACCTTCTGTTCGATCGCTTGTTTGGATAAGCCACTGTCTTTCAAAGGAAATGCCACGTTCTGGAAAACGGTGCGAGAACGCATCAGATTAAAGTGCTGAAAGATCATCCCGATCTTTTTACGCATCTGACGCAGTGCGCGATCGTTCAACTCACCCAAATTTTTTCCATCTACCCAAACCTCACCGCTACTGGGACGCTCCAATAGATTGATACAGCGAATCAAGGTCGATTTACCGGCACCACTGAATCCAATGACCCCAAAGATTTCTCCTGCCGCAATCTTCAAACTGACATCCTTTACCGCATGAACATTTAGTTTTTTGGTTTCAAATATTTTTGATACATGACGTAGTTCAATCATGCGTTTGTTCCTTCCTTTCAATAAAAAAGCCTTCTCCCTAAGGACAAGACTTGCTCGTGTTACCACCTTATTTTATGCCTTCCTCACAGTAAGGCACCTCATCAAGTACGTTCGCTTCAACGAATTATACCCTAGCGCTTTAACGGGCGCTCCCGTCGTAACCTTAGCACTGCCTCGATCACGCAACTCCAAGACCATATTCCACATATACTGACTTTATCCTTTTTCACCGTACAAGGACTCTCTGCAAAAGCGTTCAATGTGTACTTATCTTTTCTCAGTCATTTTCTTATCTATGCACTATGATACCCCATTTTAACGTTTGCGTCAATGCTTTTTTCAAAAAATAACAATTTATTTTCAAGCCATTCCTGAAACTTTTTTCATTCCATCAGAATCAAGCTCGATTCGACAAGTTCCCACTATCGGCTGTAGGATTGCTGGATATCATATTTCAAGCGATACGTTTTTCCTTCTGCATCATCATCAAAGTATTCCGTA
This sequence comes from Erysipelotrichaceae bacterium, assembly GCA_022799495.1. Lineage (GTDB taxonomy): Bacteria > Bacillota_I > Bacilli_A > Erysipelotrichales > Erysipelotrichaceae > C-19. The sequence continues at coordinate 124,413 of JAAWON010000001.1, forward strand.
TAACTGAAAACAATGCGTTTTGTATCGGCTGCGATGATAAACGCCAAACATCCACGCTGTTCTTCATTTGGTTTCAAGGCGTAAGTATCCGGAAACTGATGCGGCACATGAAAAAACTCCTCTGCCTCTGTTCCCTCACCATCATAGCGCAGATAAAAATCCTCTCGAAACATACTTAGGATTTCATTCGTATGATTGTATATGGTCAGATGAAGCAACAAAAAGCGTGCAGCCGACTCAACTGTGTATTGCATTAAGTTCTGATTGTACAGTTCGATACGACGCAGTGTACATGTAAAAAACTGTGTCTGAAACACATTTTTCATTGCCGCATTCGGACAACAGTCATTCGTCAATAATATTTTATCCCCACTCGCTTCATGCGCTAAGATTTCCATGTGTTTCACCTCCATATCAATAGTATATGAAAGGAAACGCATAGTTTGTTTAAATCATCCATGAATTTAACTTACTGTGCTATTCTCCATGTTTTTCGCATCTTAATAAAATCAACATTTGCGTATGTATGTGAGCAATCATCACATAAACGAGATGATAATGATGGAGGATACTGCATCAAACAATGAGTTTAGGATAAATGCGCACCCCTTCCTTTATCACCTGCATGCTTTCCTCTGCGTAAAAACGATTCAGCACATCCGCAAATGATTTCCCCTTGAACAATAAAAAATTTGCATACGCTCCTGCTTTCAAAAAGCCGACATCGTGTAAAGATAAACAGCGGGCAGGTAGAATTGTACAAGCAGCCAATATATCATGCGCCGCAACATTGGGATGAACCTTCGCATATAGTTTCGCACAAAGCAGCTGGTCCAAACATTCACTTTGCGGAAACCCCGTACTGATACAAATGCGTTTTCCCGCTTTTGCATGTACATCAATGCCCTTTATCAAGGTATAACCCGCTTTCAGCGGTATCTGTAATTGCCGCGGCATCAACAAATGAGTCGATACAGGTGTCGTTTTTTCTTGTTTTCCTTCCTGATTGATGATCAAGGTACCGCGCTTTACCAACTGGGTTCCCCATTCATAATTACACATAGGCATCCATGCGTCCTCAGGCGCACATGCCACATCTATAAAAGCCGGAACACAGATCTGTCCCCAGCCCTCCAAAATTCGCGTATCCTTATCGACATAGACAGCCCCATCGCCTTCTCCCACTGCCAAAATACGCTCATGATGAATGGCGATAAAGCCTTCGTCAATATATGCAGAAAGCGATGGGATCATCGGATATATCCGGATTAAATGACGAATTAACAGCGTGGCCTTTTTTTTCATAATGTACCTCTGTCTATTGATTGTATCAATAACTACATTATATAATGTTTTTTGTATTTCGCATATCACAAATTTATATTTTATCAACACATAACTGCTTTTTCACAAAAATATGATATAATGGGCTTCGGGAAGGAGAAATGGTTATGTTTGAGCAAATAAAGGAGTATTTTCAAAGCATTGCGGCAACTGCCAATAAGGGAAAAAAACTTCCGGTTATCGTTACCGTTCATGGCTATGGCCGCCGCCGTAAACATGAAATGGATAATCTGGTGTTGTGGGCAAAAGACGATGCATTGTTAAAACAATATGAAATCATTCAATTTGATTTATACGATCTGTTCGATGAATCCGATTGTGATTGGCAAAAATGGGTTTCTCGTGCCAAAACAAAGATCAATGAACAGGAACTAAAAGGACGCGAGATCATCCTGATCGGTTTTTCAATGGGTGGAGTGATCGCATCCTACTTGGCAGCGACCTCTGCCCATGTAAAAAAACTGATCCTATTGGCTCCAGCCTTTCAGTATATTAATATGGATGCAATTTCATCGGTGATTACAAAAAGTGCGGCTGCGTGGTTTTCCAGTGATGGCAAGGAGGAGCAAGTAGCGGAAATCGAATTGCCCAAGCGCTTCTATAATGCGTTTACTGAAGTTGTTCGCCAATGTAAACCATATATTGAGCAGGTGAATTGTCCGGTATTGATTCTGCATGGCGACAGCGATGAAGTCATCTCAGTGAAAAGCAGTATATATGCATATGAACGCATCCCGCACCAATACAAAAAGATGATCATCTTACATGAAGGCCATCATCGCTTACTCATGGATGAAGCTGTGAATTGGGAAGTCTATCAGTTGATGCGTTTATTCATCAATAACCAAATTCTTTCCAAACAGCCAATCGCGCAAGCACCTGATATACTGGATATCTATCGCAAAGAGCGGCAGCTGGCGCAAAGTGATGATACATCGCAAACGAGGGTGAATGCATCAGCACACCATGAATGACATCGCACAACCGGATTGTTTCTTTCATTGCGCTGTTTATTCGCATTTAGCCCATTTCTTAACATTATTAAAAAGCATCTGCCTTCTTGAATTTTATTGAATCTTCAAGCCAACAGATGCTTTTTCTATTTATGATGTGAATACGCTGGCATGTAAATGCGTATGATAGTGCAAAATCATCACTTTACACTATGTTGACATCACATCTCACCCTAATGCATCACTTTCTTCATTCTTTCCTTCTTTCATATTATAGCGATAGAATTTATGACATAAATTACTGATAAAATTAGGATGGTGTTGATGCTTCGCATGGATGAAACACAGCGTAATCAAAATCCCGCCACATGCAGCACACAACATATCGGTGATGGAATCATGAACACCTTGTGTATAGTGATTGATGCAGTCATTGTTAAAAAAGATTAACATCGCATATTCATAAAATTCCCAACAAACAGCGATAGCCAAATTCAGTGCGTTGATAAACACCAAAAACAGATGATAATCTTCCCGCTGCGCAAAACGATCGCTTTTTTTTATGATCATATACACCAAAGCCGCTACTATCGTGAACAATAGTCCACTGGCAAAATGCACGACCTTGTCAAATCCCAATACAGAATACCCATGAAAACAAGAACCAATCAGTGAGGCAAAATAAACAAAGCACACATTCGCAATCTCTACTTCGTACACTCTGCGCCAATGAAATAAACGAAAAACACAAGGCACAATCAAAGGTGTCACGCAAGCAACCAACCCCATGGCCAACGCATTGTTATCTTGTAATTGCGCATTGCGATAAAAGCCATACCCAAGCGTTATGATGTAAATGGCGCAAAACAAGTATAAGATGCGCTTTAAACGTCGATCATTGGCCACGATGCTTCACATCCTCCAACATAGAAAGTTTTAAATCAAGCAGTTTTTTACTGAGATCTACATAATATACCTGCGGATATTCAAAGCGCAGCACTTCATCCCATAAACGATGAAATTCCTGCTCACTGTAAGTGCGAATCTGCGCTAAAGAAGGTACATCATAGACAAGCTTACCGGATACGAAAATCGGTTCCAACAGATCTCTGATTTCATAACTGCCACCGGGCAGCGTTTTATTTTTCCAAGTATTCATCTGATGATAGATGGTTAAATCCTGTTGGGGATCCAACTGTTCATCATACAGCGTCATTAAATCCGCAAGCGCCTTTCCACTTTCCTTATCATATAAGCGATACAGATTCTTATAACCCGGATTAGTTACCTTTTCCACGTTCTCCGAAACCTTGATCTTGGGAATCATCTCATCTTTTTCAAACACCGCAGAGAGTTTATAAACACCGCCGAATACCGGTGCACTCTTGCTGCAAACCAAGTTTTCACCAACCCCCATACTGTTGATTTGCGCTCCTTGTGCAATCAATGATTGTATCAAATATTCATCTAAAGAATTGGAGACAACAATGTTGGTCGCCTGCATTCCGTTTTCATCCAATGCCTTGCGGATCTGTTTGGATAAATAAGCCATATCACCCGAATCAATTCGCACTCCGGCCAAATGATGCCCATGTGGTGCCAAATACTCCTTTTCCAAACGAATTGCGTTAGGCAGACCACTGCGCAAGGTATCATAGGTATCCAACAGTACCGTGCACTGGTCAGGATAGGTACGTGCGTAAGCCAAAAAGGCATCATATTCATTCGCAAAAGATTGGACAAAGGAATGGGCCATTGTCCCAAGCACAGGAATGGCGAATTTACGTCCTGCATACGTTGTCGCTGTACCGGCAACACCACCGATATAAGCAGCCCGTGCGCCATAATTGGCCGCATCGAAGTTATGTGCTCGGCGCGCACCAAATTCCATGATGGCACGACCTTGTGCTGCCTGCACGATGCGCTTTGCCTTAGTGGCAATCAAGGTTTGATGATTGATCACTAGTAACATCGCTGTTTCGATGATTTGTGCCTCAATCAATCTTGCTTTCACACGGATGAGTGGTTCATATGGAAATACCGGTGTGCCCTCTGGAATAGCGTACAGATCACCGGTAAAAATAAAATGCCGCAAGTAATCCAAAAACGGCTCACTAAAATGATTGAGCGAACGCAGATAAGCAATATCCTCATCATTAAAATGCAAATTCTGAATATAACCGATGATCTCCTCTAATCCCGCAAACAATGCATAACCACCATCATCCGGATTCTTACGATAAAACAAATCAAAGGTAACTATCGTATCCTTTTGTGGACTGTTAAAGTAACACTGGCTCATCGTAAGTTCATAGAAATCCATACACAAACTAAGATTGCGCGGATCACGAAAATCAAATTTTGCGTCATAACTCACCATATCAATCACCCCTCAATCGCAGAAACGATGATAATTCCATTCGCTTCCATATTTTGCAAAGCAAAACGATTCTGTTCAGCCGCATCGTGAATACCCTCTATATGATACGTATCCACACAGTTTATCGGTACAATCACCCGCATCCGCTCCAAGTTATGCTCATTCAGCCATGCATTCAGACACAGCGCAAATTGCAGAATACAGATGTCACTACAACAACCGGTGATGATAATATCCTGATACTGATCAAGTTCAGAGTTCAAAAAGCGCGTCATTGCCTCACAAGTAAAGGCATTTGTGCTGTTCTTCGTAAACACCTCTTCTACTAAAGGTGCTAATTCATCAATGATCTCACTTTCCTTTGTGCCAATCACACAATGCGGCGGATAGGAAAGAAATTCCCGCGTTTTCGGTGGATGTGCATCGGCAATAAAAATGCGCCGACAATCCAGTGTCTGAATCAAATCACGAATCGGTTGCGCACAATTCAAGATTGCCGGATCATGTAATGCTCCCTCGTGAATAAAGCCATTGATCATATCTACGACAAAAATCAGCGGCTGATGCAGTTCATTGGCAGCCATTGCACGCTGCTGCATCTCATAGCCTCGAGCCATAGGTAGTCCTCCTTTGTGATGGATGAATTTCATCCCATTTGTTTATGCATATTATAATCCTTTTTCACTAACTTGCAACGAAAAACGCAAGAGCAACAATTTAAACCTGCCTTTTTTTGCGTTTGCGATAAGCACGCCAAGCATAACAAGCACCCAACGCCAGCAATGCCCCACAGCCATCCACCACCACATCCTGCCACAAACCTGCTCTGCCGGGAACAAACAACTGATGAAACTCATCGCTGATTGCATAAAGGACAGTGCCAATAAAGGCATACAAATAAGCAAAACTATGATATTTTGTCGTCTGAAATAACTGCAATAGCAAGCCTGCAAGCAACGCAAACTCTCCCATATGCGCACTCTTGCGAATGAGCAGCGAACCATACTCCATCAGCCACTCCTGATTAAAACAAACCAATCTCAAAATCATTACAAAACGATCACTCAATGCTCCACTTTCCTCTGCATTTTGATGAGAAAAATAAAAGATGAGGACCATCCACAACAGACTTAAGGTAAGCCAAATATAAAAACGCCGCTTCATGCAATCTCACCTTTCCTACGTTATATGACGCACAGTGCATTCTTACGTCCATGATGGCATCATTATATTATAAATCACGCTGTTTTACCATAGGTCGCATCTTATTCCCGCAAAACATCCTAACCTTCTCACATAAGATGCAAAAGTTGCTGATAGCGCTTACTTTATTTCCAAAATATGTAAATGCGCAACTGTAAACGCTATCATATTTGTTATAATTATAAAGAAAGAGGTGAAACCATGGGAATTGGTAAAACAGTTAAGCTGTTGTTATCCTTTAGTTTATTATCTGGGGTATTTACGATTACAGATACCAAAGCCGCATCAGGCAAAATCACCCTGAATGCAAACCAGGTAAGTGCGAAAGGTGCATCAGCATATCCGGTAAGCAATATTGTGGACGGAGATCATACGACCTATTGGCGGTCGATGAGCAGTAATGGTGAAGGAGCAACCAATGCGGAAAAGCTGGAAAGTCGCATGAGTGATCATAACCGTTACATTGACATCACTTTGGATGGAACTTATGATCTGTCACAGATCAAGATCTTCAATCAAACGGATGGATCATTTAATAACTATTATATTTATGCGTCGGCAGATGGAAATCGTTATGATAAAATCGTTTCCAAAATAGACAGCCAAGTGGCGACCAGCAGCGGTGATAGTCATACGCTTAGTGTGCGGGCGGCCTATTTGCGCATCAACATGGCTTTTAATTCCAGCAGTTATGAGACCAACTTAGCCGATATCGAATTATATGGCACGAAAGTCAATAGCACTGTGCCGCAAAAACAAGCGATTTCTATCACGCCATGGAACGACAGTACATGGAAACAAGAGTGGGATCATTTTGAAAATGACCCTGATTATGCAAATGAAAAGGTATTAAAAGAGGCCAGCAACCTTGTTGCTCGCGTGCTTGGAGCAAACTGGCAATCTTCTTTTACCTTTGAGTTAAGAGAGCCACTGAATGGACAGGATGTCTATGAAATTCAGGATGGCAGTGATGGTACAATCCTCATTCGCGGCAACAATGGAATCGCATTAGCCAGCGGATTCAATTATTACCTAAAAAACTATGTGAACGTAGATTACAACCCTTTGTTCGCAAGCAATACAAACCTGAGCAAAATCGTACCGGTGGGTGAGACAATCATCAAAACAACGCAGTATGATTATCGCTATGCATTGAACTTCTGTACGTATTCCTATACAATGTCTTTTTGGAACTGGGATGAATATGAAGCATTTATTGATTGGGCGGCCATGAACGGCGTCAACTTGATGCTGGATATTGTCGGTCAAGAAGAGGTGCTGCGTGAACTGTTATTACAATATAATTATAATGATGAGGAAATTAAAGACTACATCGCAGGACCTGCTTATTTTGCTTGGTTTTACATGCAGAATATGTACAGTTTTGGTGGACCGCTGCCTGATAGTTGGTTTGAACAGCGCGTAGAATTGGGTCGCAAAATGCATGATCGTATGCAGACCTATGGCATTCAACCTGTCATTCAAGGCTTTGCCGGACAAGTTCCGCTTACCTTTGATGATAAAAACAGCGGTGCCGTATTGACACCCATTGATGAATGGCCGACTTTTACTCGTCCTGCCATTGTATCACCTTATTTAACGCAGGCCGATATCAATGCCGGTAAGAAAAACTACTTCCCGGAAATGGCCGAAAAATTCTATGCGGCACAGCGTAATGTATTTGGAGATGTTTCTCATTTCTATGCGGCAGACCCCTTCCATGAAGGAGGAAGAACCGACGGACTTCAGATGAATGAAATCTATAAGCAAGTACAACAGGAAATGCTCAACGCAGATAGTGATGCCGTATGGGTGATGCAACAGTGGCAAGGCAATCTGAATTATGAAAAATTGGGTGGATTGGTTAAGCCAAATCAGGCATTGGCCCTAGATCTACAATCCGACTTAAATCCACAAAATGGAGTCATGGAAAATACGCAAGTTCCTTGGATCTGGAATATGCTTCATAATTTCGGTGGTCGTATGGGATTGGATGGCGAGTTGGAAGTTACCGCAAGCCAAATGACGATTGATTATCAAAATAAAAACTATATGGTCGGCATCGGGATCACGCCGGAGGCATTGGAAAACTCCCCTGTGGCTTATGAACTATTATTTGATATGACATGGTCAAAAGACCCGATTGATTATCGCGCATGGCTGAATCAATATGCGGCACGTAGGGCCGGTGGAACCAGTGACAGTTTAAAAGAAGCATGGAATATCCTGAATGAAACAGCGTATGCCAAAAAAGGACAGTATTTCCAAGGCGCAGCCGAAACGGTCATCAACGCCAAACCCGGCATGAATTTCAGCGCTGCCTCTACATGGGGACACAGCAGTATCCTATATGATAAAACACAATTAGATCAAGCCTTACAACTGTTAATTGATAATTATGATGCATTCGCATCCTCCCCTGCTTATCGTTATGATTTAGCGGATGTGGCAGAACAAGTATTGTGCAACAGTGCAGTAGAGTATCATTCCTTAATGCGGGAGGCTTATAACAGCGGCGACAGTGCTGCATTTAAAAACTACTCTCAAACCTTCCTCGAAATCATCGCTTTAAGTGATCAGATTCTTTCCAGTCATGAGGAATTTCTTGTAGGTACGTGGATTAACGATGCTCGCACCATGCTGGATGATATGGATGATTGGACAAAAGATCTGTTTGAATTTAATGCGCGTGCCTTGATCACCACTTGGGGTGGCACAAGAAGCAGTTCTTTGAATGATTACTCCAATCGTAAATGGGCCGGTTTAACCAAGGATTATTACTACAAACGCTGGCAGATGTGGTGCAGCAACCGTCAGGCTGAACTAGATCAAACAGCCAAAAATCCAGAATATGTCGCTGCTGAAAACAACTGGTTCCTATGGGGCTGGCAATGGGCCAATCGCAAGAGCGATGATGGCTTTGCCTATGAAACAAAGGCCAACAGTACCAATTTGAAAACCTATGCCCAGAAAGCCTTTGATGACTATTCCGTCACAACCCTGCAAAAAAGCGGTGGTGTCGCTGAGGGCAAAGTAAACATTGCCAAAGGCAAACCATTTACTACTGCTTCCGCAACCAAAGACGGCGCATTGGCAAATATCACCGATGGTTCAACCGGCACATACTGGGAGGGCGAAGGCGCAGGCCCGCATGTTTTGACCTTAGATCTTGAAGGTTTATATCAGATCAGCGATATGAGCATCGCCATTCGTCAGGCTGCCGGTGATTATCCAATGGATTATCAAGTAGAATTTATGGATGAAAACGGCGCATGGCAGATTTATGAACCAATGCACACCAATGAAGCGATGCAAAGTAATACCTCCATCGTAAAAGAGGCTAAGGCTTCACAGCTTAGAATTACGATGTCAACACGTGACTATAACAACTTCTCTGTTTATATTGCCGAAGTTGAAGTATTTGGTAAGCAGTTAGAAGTCATCAAATATCAAAACATTGCACTTGGCAAGAGCGCTGTATCCTCTCGTGCTATCAACAGTTCTTATGAGTCTACAGCGAATGTTACCGATGGTAATCTCAATAATTTATGGAATACCAGTTGGTCAGGTAATAAGGACGATATGTATCCATGCGTTCTCACCGTTGATTTAGGCGGTTATGCCAATGCGGATTTCATTGAACTTTACTTTGAGAAAACTGATCTTCCTTATTTATATAAAGTGGAAATCGAGGATGCCAAAGGAAATAAAACACTGGTTCATGATCAGACAAATGCCACCCAGACGCTACAAAGTCGCATTGTGAAAATTCCCTTACAGAAAAAAGAGGTTGCCAAGGTATATTTAACCTATACCGATCGTTTGAATGCCGGAGCGTTCTATGCCGCAAGTCCTGCTCTTTGTGAACTGCGAGTGCTTGCGACAGAACCGCTGACTGTTACCAAAAACTATGCATTAGGCAAACCGGTAACGGTAAGTTCCACCAGTTCTGGAAGTGGGGATGCAATCACGGATGGAGATTATAGCACCAGTTGGGTTTTTGATGGATACAGTGGTGATACAACACCGAGTGCAGTCGTCGATCTGGAAGCATCGCGCTATATCAATTATGTACGCTTAACCTTCAATCAGGAAAGTTACACCAAGCACTATTTGTTCGATGTAATTGGCATCAAAAATGATGGTACAGAAACCATCCTGTTCTCAGAGACCGGTGCCAATAAAACCACCTATCAAATTGAAGTCAACGATACAATTCAACGCGTTAAGGTACAATTTAAGGGCAAGGCTGATTTCTGTGTTGGAGATCAATGTCACGGCTGGTTCGATATCGTCGAATTGGAGGCCATCGGCCCTGAAGAAAACAGCGCGGATATGATTTTCAATGATGGTTCTCAATTGAACGCTGCCGCTGATTCCTCTTATCAAGCAACATTAGATCAAAACGATGATACATTTGTAAGCAATATTCAAGATCAAGAAATTGCCTATCAGTTGGATGGCAACTACTATATTGATCATGTAAATCTGACCTTTGAAAAAGCCGGTTTGGGATTAAAATATGTCATCTACACCGAGAATGCACAGGGTGAGCGCACCTTGGTTGTGGATCGCTCCAATTCTACAGCCTTGTTAGAAAATCGTACCATTCGCATTGATGTCAATCAACCGGGTACCAAATTGATTTTCAAGCACTTGGGCAATAACGGCAAAGGTGATTCCTATCTGGCAGAAACACGTTTGTATGAAACAAGAATCTACGGTGGTACGCCAACGAACACTGCTCTTGGCGCTCAGATTGATCCAAATGATGCACAGGCAATCATTGACGATGATCTCACCACCTCTTATCAAACGAAAGCCAACACTCCACTGACAATTACCTTGCCACAACCTGCGGATCTATCAATGGGCGCAATCTATAGTGAAATGGCTGCGGCCAATTATCTCATTGAAGTATTTGATCTAAATACAAATGAGTGGAAAACTGTATACGATGGCAAGAATCAGACGAAGCTACAAAGTGAAAAAGTGATCGTGCTCAGTGAATCCATCTTCTCCGATCGCGTGCGCATTACAACCGCAGATGCATTGGTTATCAAAGAATTTAAGTTATTCAAGACGGATAAACGCGCAGAATTAAGCGAGAAAATCACGGAATTGGAAGATATCCTTGCCGCAAAACAGTACAATGACATGAACGGCAGTTATACGTTAGAAGCGAAAACCAAAATTGAGGCAAAACTGAACGAGGCAAAAAATGCAGTTGCCAATGCCATGAGTTCCAAAGAAGTAGCTGAATGGATTCAACGTTTGGAAGTTGCACTAAAAGAATTTTATCGTGATGGTGTAGTGTATGTGGATCGCAGTGTGCTATTATTGGAAATCAATCATACGGATATCATAAAAAATGAAATTGCGGCGTTGGGCAACGATAACTTTAAAAATTTATTTGATGTTCCTTATCAAAAGGCGTTCGCAAAATATGAACAATATATGATCACGCAAGCCGATATTGATCAAGCTGCCGAAGAATTAAAGAATGAAACCGAAGCAATTCTTGCTCAATTCGATTTGCTGGATCAGTATCGTATCCAATTAGCACTGGCAAAGAAATTAAGTGAAAATGCTGTGATTGATAATCGTGACGGTGCTTATCCGCAAGATGCATTGGATGCATTCAATGCGCAGATTCAAGACATTGAAAGTGATTTTGCCCAAATCAATGCCCCGGCGGATGCACAAGCATTGATTGATGGCTTAAAGACTGCGATTGACACCTTTGAAGCCACAAAAATTACCATTGATCGCACGGATTTACTGGCACTGCTGAACACCTATCAAGATTTGAAACAAGCAGATTTTGATGTGAATACTTGGAACACCTATCAAACGGCAATTCAGGCAGGTCAAACCTTATATGACACAGCAGCGATTGCACAAAACGATCTGGATGATGCCATTGCCGTAATTGAAGCTGCTTACGCGAAACTTCAGCGCTTGGATCGTAGTGAATTGCGCAAAGCCTTAGATGTATACGCATCCTTGAAAGAACAAGAGTATACACCTGCTTCATGGCAAGTCGCACAAAAAGCCAATGAAAAAGCTAATCAAGCCTATGTAAGTGAAGCCATTACCCAAAATGAGTTGGATAGTTCCGCGAAAGTTTTGATGGAAGCGATTGCTCAATTGGAAAAGAAAGGCAGTGATTTGCCGCTTCCGGATGAAAATCAATTATATTATGATGAAAACGGTAGTGATATCTTTGCCTCTGCGAAACGCGATGAAGCACTGACATTCTATACCGTTGCACAAACCGGTGAACAGATCAAGGAATGGAAACAACAATTAAGCGATGCTTCCTACTTCGATAATCACACCTTGATGGCAATGCATCAATTCTATTTCCAAAAAGATGGTCAAATGATTCCGCAGGATGCTGTTATCTATATACCGGTAGCGGATGAATGGAAAGAAAAGAAACTTCAAGTAATCCAATTCCATGAGGATGGCACAATCAGTGAGATCAGCAGCGTCGTTCAAGGCGGTTATCTGTATCTGTCCATATCATCAGATGGCTATTATGCGATTACTTCCCAGTTTGAACCGCAAGTACCGGATCAAGATCCCGTCTATGTGGATCAAATCACAAATAACGACAGTAATGTGACCATCATCGGTAAATTCCCTAGTGATGTAAAACTCATTGTCGATAAATTAAATGATGCAAGTCAAAATGATATCTTGAGCAACTTGAAAAATGCGGAGGCTTTCAAAGCGTATACATTTGAACAGATCTTTGACATTTATATGCTGCGGAATATGAGTTATTATACACCGCAAGGTATGATCAAGATTAAAATTCCGCTCAACGATGCTTTACGCGCAAAACGTTATTTGGGCATTGTCTATATTTCTGATGGCGGAGTCGCTTCCATTATTCCTTCACAGATAGAAGGAGATTATATCACATTTACTACGAATCATAATTCGTATTATGCGCTTATCTCCAGCGATACGCCAATCACCAACACGGCTGCACCTATGGCAAGCAATACAGTGATCCCTTCTCTGTTGATCATGGGCGGCGCAATATGGATGATGATCCAAAAGATCAAAAAAGAGACGGAATAAGTCAATCAAGGGATTGAGTTACTACCAAAACAGCGAGTGATCCTGCTCGCTGTTTTTTTCTTGAACTTTATGTATAAACCATATAAGTATAGGAAGTGTTCCCTTGCAAAAAAGACAACCGCTTAGCGATTGCCTTCTTGAATCCATTTTTGTATTTTCACCATCTGCCTTGCCACTTCTTTTAGGTTTTTCAAGCGCCATTCCCAGTTAGGAGAACCAATCGTGGCCGGCTCATTCATCCTGCCTTCTTCCTTTATGCCAAGGATATCCTGCATTGGCAAAATACACAGATCTGCCTCGCAGTTGAGCGCAAAACGACAGATCAAATCATGGAAGTGACGTTCGCGGTATTGACGATTGTGAAAGAAGCGCCGCAGTGCGATTTTTAAATTGGGATGTTGCTGCTCATACCACTGTTCACTCGTCATATTATCATGCGTACCGGGATAAACAATCACATGTTCGGGGAAGCCTTTTTTCAAACGTTTGGGCTCCATTTCAAACTGCAATACCCGCATACCATAAAACGCATATGCATCACGCAACTTCAGTACCTCATCACGCAGATCACCAAGATCCTCCGCCACGATCTGAATATTAGGCAAGGCACGATAGATACGATCAAAGAAATCATAGGCAGGCCCCTCTAACCATTCACCTTCCACTGCCGTATCACACCAAGCAGGGATACACCAGTATGTATCAAAAGCACGGAAATGATCAATGCGAATGATATCAAACTGCTGCTGCGCCCAACTTAGACGATCCACCCAAAAGCGATAGCGATCCTTACGCATTCTTTGCCAATGATAGATCGGATTGCCCCAGCGCTGGCCATATTGTGAAAAATAATCCGGCGGTACTCCGGCCACGCATGTTGGATATCCTTGCGCATCTAAATGGAACGAGCGTTGATTTGCCCATACATCAGCGGAATCCAAGCCAACATAGATCGGCATATCTCCCATGATCTGAATCCCACGCTCATTCGCATAGCGCTTGATATCGCGCCACTGCATATAAACCAAGAATTGTAAAAAGCGCTCATAGCCGAGTTCATCATTCAATTCTTTCCGCACTTCACGTGTTTTTATCCAATCTTTATCCGCTTGTTCCCACTCCAGCCAACTGCGTTGGTCGTTTTTGCGTTTGAGTGCCGCAAACATCGCATATGTTTCCAACCATGGACTCTCAGCACAAAATGTCTCGTAATCGGCGCGATACACTTCAAACTGTTTTTTAAAGCTACGGTAAGCCTTACGAAAATAAGGCTCCTTAAACGCGCGTACACCAGGATAATCCACTCGTTCGATAAACTTATTAAAATTGCGGATGGAACTCATTTTAATCAGTCCGCACTCAGCCAAACGATCAATGTTGATATAGATCGCATCTCCTGCATAGGTGGAATAAGCCTGATAAGGTGAATTGCCATAGCCAAGCGGATGCAGCGGCAGAATCTGCCACAGTTTTACACCATGCTTTGCCATTAAATCGATCCAAGTATACGCAGGTTTGCCGAAATCACCGATGCCCTGATTACCGGGCAATGAGGAAACAGCCAGTAATACTCCACATGCGCGTTCCATAATGCTCCTCCTTTTATCATGGTTACTTCCCCGCTTACGAAACTGCTCACTGCTGTTTTGCTCCCTGCACATCTATTTCAACATCCCTGCACGAGACAAAAATAAGTGAGCGTTTACATTTCGCCATATTTTTCATTTATTGTATCATATTTCAGTTCTTATGCCCATTCTTTTTTCATTTTATTTACACTTTTTATTGTTATAGTAAAATACCAATCTTTCTTACATTTCATAATCACAACAGTTTATGCATGACACATCAATTCAATGATTACAATATGAAAAATGAAAGTCATGATTTTGAATTACAGCTTAGTTATCGCATGATAAATCTTAGCCACATGTTTCATGTATAGATGTAAAAAAAACAGCGCTTAATGCGCTGCTCGCTGAGCACTGCGGACTCCTTGGTGGGAAATGATACGATCCACTCGCTCATACATATCCATAGCACTTTCCTGAGATGTCTGTATCATGGAATACACCTTTAAAGGCACCCCTAAGTTGCATGCTTTCAAAGCCTGTTCCAGCGTATCACATTCTTCCGACATCTGTTGATAATCATCCGATAATAGTGTTACCACAATACGGTTATCCTTCACCCGAGCAACAATATTCTCCTCCACGATACAGCGTTCTAAGCAATCCTTAATCAGCACCAATACATCCTGCTCGTATTCCAGACCATAATGATCAATGAAGGCATGCAAATTCTCCAATTCCACGGTAATCATGCCGAGTTGTTTTAAATTCTGTCGTTTCATATTCAAAAGCAATGTATAGAAGTAATCGCGATTATAGTATAGGCCTAAAGAATCCATTAACTGAGCATCCTTTACCTGACGACGATGTTCCTTGAGTTCCATATCCATGCGCGTCATCTGTGCATGATAATTGCGTTTGATTTCATCCATTGCGGAATAGGAGTGCTTGTTTTCAAGCAATGTACGATGCATAAGCACCGCCAAAATCAAGATGCTTAAAGCCACAATTGCTACGCCCGCCAACAAAAGTTTGCGATAACTGCCATACGCACCGATTGCATAGATCTGTGATAACGCAATCGCATTACCGACTACATAGGATTGATCTCCAACACTAAAACGCATGGCACTTACACTTTCCATTTCTGCCCCTGCCGCTTTGGAGAAATTCAAATGGCGAATATTACCTTGTAATAAACTCATAATATGATCAAGTTGAACACCACCATTGCTTTGCCACTGTGCGACAAGGATTTTTAAATCCTTTCCTTCCTGCATTGCCGTCTGCATCGCATCACGCTCAAACAGTACCTTTTCTTGTGTATACAAAAACCAATAAGCACCATTACTGCTTGGTTCTTCCTGAATGTAGGAGGTAAACAGGGTATTCGCACTTTTTTGCATGGAAGTGTTGGTTTCATATGCCTCACGCATATGATGAACCACACGCTCTACCGCCTCATCCTGTTGATTCACATAAGTGGTAAGCATACTGTCGCGGGCACAGCGATCAATTAAATATCCCCCCAGCACGCAAAGAGCCAAGGCGCATAAAGCGGTGCACCATAATACCACCATTTTTACATGTAAAGTTACTTGTTTCCGTTTCATTGCGTCGTTTGTCCCCTCGCTCCTCATACTTATATTTTAACATATATCATTAAAAATACAATTTGCTTCCGCTGGAAACAGTGAAAAGATGATAATATGAGAGTTTTATCAATCGCTAATGGCTTTTCACGAAAGTTTCATCTTTTGTTGGATAGCGCATAGTTCATGATACAGCGCTTCATTGATTGGGCAAGGCATTCCATAATGTTTCGCACGCCGCAACACCTCACCGCTGAATAGTTCAATCTCCATCATACGCCCGGCCATGACATCTTGCGCCATGCTAGGCATTCCATTAGGATCCAACTGATCACACATATGAACCCAATCCCATAGTTCTTGTTCGCTCAAACAAATCCCCTCTAAAGCAGATAACGATACTACCTCTCGCATCGCCGCAATCATACGCTCACGCGCCACTCCCTCTTTCTGAATGCTCGCATAAGTACCACGCATTGCCGCAACAACCTGATTCAAGCCTACATTCAACATAAATTTTCCCCATTGATGATGTATGATATCTGCTTGAATCCGATAGGGAAAATGCGTTTGATCAAAAAAGCGGGCAATTCGCTGTATGAATTCACTCTGTTTTTCATGGATCGCCCCAAAACACAATTCACCACGCTGATGTACAACGACCTGATTTTCTTTTCTGGTCGCATCCATCCCCTGCGCAACGGTATAGATGATGTTATCTTTGGGAAAGTATTGCGCCAAGTAGGATTCACTGCTCAATCCGTTTACTGCACACATAATCAATGTATGTTTATCGACTTGATAATGTAATTCATGAATCACTTGTGGCAAATGATAAGATTTTGTAGCGATGATTACTAAATCCGCAGCCTGCATAGGCTGATGATCCACCACATAATTAAATTCACAGGGCACTTGATTTAAGTAGATGCCATCTTCACGATAGCGTTTCAACCGCACTTCATCTACGACAATACGTAGTGCTTGCGATGGCGTGGCCTGTGCCAATAGGTGCGCAAAGTTTACCCCAAGTGCTCCTAAGCCAACCCATGCGACGCTTCGTATTTCCTTATTCTGATTCATTGATTACTCCTCTTTTTCCTGTGCAGGTAATAATCCATAATGGCGCAAAGCATGTGCAATGCCATCATCCTCAATCCGCTTTGTCACAAAATCAGCGACTTGTTTCACTGCCGCACAGCCATTTCCCATCGCCACACCAATGCCACATTCACGAAGCAATTCCACATCATTTGCCCCATCCCCAAAACTCATGATTTCGCTCATCTCTATACCCCAACGCTGAGCCAAAGCACGCACACCACCACTTTTATTCACGCTAGCCGCATTGATCTCGCATACCACCTCATAGGCAACACAGCTGACTCCTTGTAAGATTTTTTGTAATTCTTTGCGCTCTGCCGGATCCTGCGTGTAAAATAGTAAGTTCAAGGCATCTTCATCCTGATAGGGCTGAATGGTTGGTGTATTCAAATATAAGCGAAAAAAATCATCCTTATCTTTTTGATGCGGGGGCGCATCGAAATAATTGCCTTGTATGGTACTGTATCGAAGGGTACGCTGATAAGTTTTAGCCAGTGCGGCAATCTTCCTTACCAAAGGTTTAGGCAATGGGTGCATCTCCACTATTTCCTTTCCTTCCATCACCAATGCCCCTCCATCGCTGATGATTCCCGCAAAGGGAAAGCAACGAAAAAAAGCAGGCAGATTACGCATTTCACTATGGCATCTGCTCGTCGCAATGCCAATGCGTATTCCCTGCTTATGCAAAGCATTTAATGCCGCTCTTGTAGAGGGTAAAATATCATGGCAGCCATGATAGTATAATGTAGAATCTACGTCAAAAAATATCGCCTTAATTCGATCTTTCATAGTTTCATCCTCTTTCGCTTTGCGCATATTCTACCATATTTCAGGCAGAAAGCAAATGTCTCTCAAAGCGAGCGTATGAATCATGAACAAGCAGAGGATGCTTTTTTGCGCAATAATCCATGTTTATGCAGCGAATGAAAGATAATATGATAATCATCCCGCATGATATCCAATTCCCAATTCAATGTTTGTGACATATTGAAGTGACGCTCATCAAAACTACGCAGTGCCTTCATTCCCATTTCAATCCCTTTCATCGCTTCCGTAATGACAGCTTGATCATCCAACAAAGTCATATTCTTAATCATACTCATCACATCGCTAATCGTTCCCATGACACCCGCATGATCTACGCTTTCACCACCCAATTTGTGTATATGGGTGGTAAGCATTTCTTCATGTTCTTTTAACAGTGTTAAATATTGATGAAACTCTTGTTTCAAGTCCCTATCCATCAACTTATCGCGTAAATCTTCAAATAGAAAGGCACCCATATGCGTTCCCTTAAGCAGTTGGTTCAATTCCTGTATCAAATCCTCACGTTGATTCATAATTACCTCCGATTCTATCACTAGCAGTATGGCAAATATTCTTATATTCTATCCCAATGTTTCGATAAACCAGCCGGGATTTTCATAATATAAATAGCGCATTTGCCCTTGAATCCGTATTGTATAACGGATCCCAAATCCACCGCTTTTCAGCGATGCTGCACGTTCCTTACGCAGCACCTTATCAATTTGATACTTTACGCCATTTTCCCAAACGACAAATAAAGGTATCACTTCACCACTCACCGTGTGAAGGGCAACGACCGCAGTTTTGTGTTTCATCGAAAGAAATTCACCGGATGGATGGTATGATCGCTGTAAGGATCAAAATCAGTAAGGGCCAGATCTTGTTTCATCGAGCAGCGACGAATCGAAAATGTTCCAAAGCGTCTGCGAATTTGTTCCATGACGACATCCAAGGCTTCCTCGCTTTCATCCTCCTGTGCATCAAACAAGGAAAGCTGCTGCGCAGCGTGGCGTGAGATTAATTGCGTTGCTTGAATTGTGATCGAGCGAAGCGCTGTCTTAAAGTCATAAGATCGAGCACATAGATCCATGACAACACGCATCATATGTGATACGGTTGTTATCGCAACCGGTACGGTTATTTGCCGCTGAATACTAACCAGTTTGATATTTCTTAATTGAACCGAAATACAGCGCGCCGCCAAATTCGCTTCCCGTAAACGATGCACGATACTTTCACACAGGACATAGGCAATTAAGCGCACATCCTCCAAATCATACAGATCGCGCGGTGCTGTAATACCGTTGCCAATGGATTGAATTGGGGCAATATAGGTCTGCTTGGCAACCTCACTGTGATCTTCCCCATTGGCAAACTGCCATAAATAACCACCCCACTTGCCTAAGCTCTTAACCAAGCGACCATATTCAGTTTGTGCCAAGTCGCCAATTGTCTCAATTCCCATCAATTTTAATTTATGGGCGGTACTACGCCCTACATAAAGCAAATCTTCAACCGGCAATGGCCATACGATATCTCGATAATTATCATGGGTAATCCATGTCAATCCCATTGGTTTACGATAATCTGAGCCAAGTTTGGCAAAGATCTTATTAAAACTGATACCAATACTTGAAGTCAATCCAATCTCTCGATAGATACGAGTTTGTATTGTCTGTGCAATACGCATACCATCACCGAATAAGGAACAACTGCCGCTGACATCCAACCACGATTCATCAATACCGAAATCTTCAATCTGATCGCTGTAATCGCTGAAAATCTCCTTCACCATCCGCGAATAACGCTGATATTCTTTGAAATCCGGAGGAACAAGCACCAAATCTGCACATAACTGTTTCGCTTCCCAAAGCGTTTGTCCCGTTTTCACCCCTGCTTGCTTGGCCAACTGATTTTTGGCCAAAATGATCCCATGACGCAGTTCCTGATTCCCTGCCACTGCCAAAGGCAGGGCACGTAAAGAAGGATCCTTGCCGATCTCCACTGAGGCATAAAAATTATTCAGATCACAATGCAGAATTGTGCGCTCCATATTCTCACCACGCTTTGTACATATTGTATGCGGGTGGATCGATCCTATACGATATCAGTGCTTGTTTTCCTTATTTCCACTGCGTTCTCCTTTCTTTAAAACAGAAGATTCGTTCCTCTCCATCAGCGTTAGTTTCATCCTTATAATATTATTGGGAAAGAGGGAGCATAAAAAGAGCACAAATCGCATGGATCTGTACTCTTTGGATCAGCTTACGCCTGTTTTCTGCGTCTGCACATATGGTTGGTCCATATACTAACGACAAGCGATAGGATAAATAGAATCCATAATCGCAGTGCCCTTGTATAATCACCTGTATTCGCTCCGCCCATTCCCCCTTGGCCGGGACGATTCAAATGCTTGCGATATTCCTCAGATGTCATCCAGTCCCCCGGCTTTAAATTAGGATTCGCTTTCAATCCGCTCATGGTATCATAGGCTATTGCACCATCCACATTATGATCGGGTTTCCATTCTGTCATAATAACTAAGTTGGTGTCAGCGCGTCCATTGCCTGTGGTATCTAAATTGATATCCGCTTTGCCATCTCCGTCACTGTCAATTTGAATGTCCGGTATGCGATCCTCATCTAAGTCAATATTGATATCGGCAACGCCATCTTGATCCAGATCCACATTGATATCCGGGCGCATGTCGCCATCACTGTCGATATTCAAGTAAGGCTTGAAGTAAGAACTTGTGCAATATTTCGTTCCACATTCAGTGGTTGCGCACACATCCGTTTTCCAGACCACAGGACCGATATTCAAGTCAGCTTTCCCATCTTGATTTAAATCCACATTATAGTCTGCCTTGCCATCGCCATCCGTGTCAATGTTGATATCCGGTTTGCCATCGCCATCCACATCAATATTGATGTCTGCTTTACCATCACAATCAATGTCCACATTTACATCAGGATTGCCATCCTGATCACTGTCGATGTTTATATTCTCATTATCTTTTTGTGCTGTATTGGAAATCGCATACTTTACTAGTGTATCGCACACAAATGTTACATAGTTCCCCTCTCGTTCTACACGTATCTCTTTTACATCTTTCCCATCAATCGCATATACGATCGGCTCCTCTTCTTCTTG
>JAAWON010000002.1 GCA_022799495.1 Erysipelotrichaceae bacterium
TGTATCTACAGATTGCCTAAATGATGTCTATGTGATTTTTATCAGTAAGCATGATGTGATAGGACAAGGAAAAGCAAGTTATCATATCAATCGAACGATTGCTGAAACAGGAGAGGACTTTGAGGATGGTTCCCACATCATCTATGTAAATGGATCGTATCGAAGGGATGATCCATTTGGAAAGTTAATGCATGATTTACATTGTCAAAATCCTGATGAAATGTATTATGAGGAAATAGCGAGGATCACACGCTATTACAAAGAGAACAAGGAGGGAAATGATAAGATGTGTCAAGCGATGGAAGAATTTGAACAACGCGCAATTCAAAAAGGGATTGTGGTAGGTAGAAAAGAAAGAATGAAAGAAGGGCATAAAAAAGGCAAAAGAGAAGGTATCACAGAAATTGTGAAGCGTATGTTAGCCAGTAAGAATTTTACGTTTGAACAGATAGCGCATTTCGCAGGGATCACAATCAATGAAATCCATGAAATTGCACTAGATGATATAGTTCTCGTATGAATATCATCCTAGTGGTATGAAAGATTGCATAAGAAATAATCAGTCGCTTATAAGATACTGTAACCATAACACAAGTTTTTGAAACAAAATGATGGATTTTAAAGCATATAAGATAACCCCATAACACAATTAGATGCTTTTGATGAAGCTAATTTCAAAAGCATCTTTTTATAACCAATTAGGGCATAAAAAGACCGTTGAATATTTCGTATTGAACGAACTTACCAACGGTTAAAAATCTGTGTCTGATGATATAACAGCCAAATGTGATTAAGATTGTTTGCGATGCGCAAGAATATATTGCTTTAAAGCCGCAAAACTTTCATCGCTCAAAGTGTGTTCCATACGACAAGCATCAATCACTGCCACCTGTTCGCTCACTCCGATATGAATCAAAAATTCACTGATAAACAAGTGCCGTTCATAAATCTTTTCAGCGAGGGCACGACCGGTTTCGCTCAATACCAACTGTGCACTAGGTTGAATACGTAAATATCCACGCTCTGCCAAAATATGAATGGCCCGTGAAACACTGGGTTTGCTGACGTTCAATTCATTTGCAACATCAACCGAACGCACCGTTCCTTTTTGCCGTTCAATCATCAAAATCGCCTCTAAATAATCCTCACCGGATTCCTTAATGTTCATGATAATCCCTGCTTTCATCCTATTTATTCTATCATGAATCAATTCCCCTAGCAACACAAGGACACATTCATCTGGTAGTTTACCGGCCTACTTTCTAGTATAAAAATAAATACATTTGTACCTGCTTGCGAGCGTTACAGTAATTTCGCTAGAATCGCATCTCGATATTCCTCTGTATGCGCAGAGCCATGCAGATCAGGCGTTAATGTAATTCCCTCCTGCAAGACTTGATCTACAGCACGATGAATCCGTTTCGCACAATCGCTTTGACCAATATATTCCAGCATCATACAGGCAGACCATAAGAGTGCGGTAGGATTGGCAATATGTTTTCCGGCAATATCCGGAGCACTGCCATGTACAGCCTCAAACATAGCGTACTCATCCCCCAAATTCGCTGATGGCAATAATCCTAGCCCGCCGATTAAACCACTGGTTAAATCAGATACGATATCACCATACAGATTCTCCATTACCAATACATCAAACTCAGCCGGATTCATCACTAACCGCATACAAAGTGCATCTATAATCTTATCTTCGGCA
Source organism: Erysipelotrichaceae bacterium (assembly GCA_022799495.1). Taxonomy (GTDB): domain Bacteria; phylum Bacillota_I; class Bacilli_A; order Erysipelotrichales; family Erysipelotrichaceae; genus C-19. The sequence goes on from JAAWON010000002.1 coordinate 1,715, forward strand.
ATGATATCCGGATACTGCTTCGCAACTTCATAAAAAATATCCAAAAACATTCCATCACACAACTTCATAATATTGGCTTTATGCACACAAGTCACTTTCTTACGCTGATGTGCACGCGCATATGCAAATGCCGCTTCAATGATGCGCTGACTGGCACTACGCGTGATAATCTTAATCGCATGCACCGTATCCGCATCAATTTGATGCTCCACGCCGGCATACAAATCCTCGGTATTCTCCCGAAAGGTCACAATATCCACATGAGGGAACGGTGTTTTGAGCGCCGCATTTGCTTTGGCTGGGCGAATATTGGCATATAGATCATAGCGTTTACGCAGTGTAACATTCAAAGAGCGAAATCCTTTTCCAATCGGAGTGGTTATCGGCGCTTTCAGCAATACACGGTTGCGTTCAAAAGATGCATACGCTGCTTCCGGAATCAAAGCGTTAGTTCGCTCATATTCCTTGGCCCCTACACTAAAACATTCAAATGCAACATCAGCATGCGCACCTTCTAAAATACGCATAACCGCATCACTGATTTCCGGACCAATTCCATCCCCCAACATAACCGTTATCTTCTGCGTCATTACCCATTACCTCTTTTCTATTTCAATATATTGTCGCATTTCTCCGACATACTGAGTGGCCGGACGCATGATCCGTCCATCATATAGTTTATTCTCAATGTTATGGGCCAGCCAGCCCACCATACGGGCACAAACAAACAATGGCGTATACAGATCATAAGGAATGCCCAATAATTCATAAACAAAACCGCTGTAAAAATCCACATTGGCACTGACATGTATGCCTTTTTCTGCCAACATCACCTGTTTGGCACATTCTTCAAAGCGCCGATAAAACGCAAAACGCTGTTCTTGGTGTTTTTCCTGCGCAAGTGAGGGTATCGCCTGTTTCAACAATTCAGCACGAGGATCCGAAAGCGTATAAATCGCATGTCCCATCCCATAAATCAATCCGCTTTGATCATAAAATTGCTTGTTTAAAATCCCAGTTTGAAGCTGACGAATTTCCTCATCACTCGCATCATAAGGAAGATATTGCAGCACCTGTTTCATCATATCACAAACACGAATGTTCGCACCGCCATGACGTGGCCCTTTCAAAGAACCGATAGAACCTGCGAGCGTAGAATAAATATCTGTACCGGTAGAAGCGATGACCACATTGGTAAAAGTGGAATTATTTCCTCCACCATGATCCGCATGAAGTACCAGCATCAAATCCAGCAACTGCGCCTCTTGCGCTGTAAATGCACTGTCACTACGCAGGAGGTGGAGGATGTTTTCCGCTACCCCAAAATGCGTTTGCGGGTAGTGAATATGCAGGGATTCCTTATCAAAGTGATGCGCTTTCGCATGATATGCGTAACAAAGCAGTGATGGTAGTTTTGCAAGAATGGAAAGACCTTGCACCAGCGTATGCGTCGGGGTGGTATCCTCAGGATTGGCATCATAATCATATAAGGATAATACTGCTTGTTGGAGCTGATTCATCAAATGCTTGGATGGTCGCTGTAAAATCGCCGTTTCCAAGAACTGTCCCGGCAATTCATAGTGATTGGCCAACAGATCACAGAATGCATCCAATTCGCTGCGATTGGGCAAATAACCAAATAACAGTAAAAAACAAGTTTCCTCATATGCATTCACGCGACATTGCCCCATGCGTCCTTGAATCAAATCACATACTTCAATGCCACGGTAAAATAACTTTCCTTGCGCATCCTGTTTCTTGCCGTTTTGCTTTACGTAGCCAACCACATCGGCAATTTTCGTCAATCCGACGCAGACACCGGTGCCATCCTCATTGCGCAGTCCCTTTTTGACATCATATTGTTGGAAAAAGGGATTGGGAATCTCATTGTATTGTAATCCCTTTTCATAAAAAGAGCGAAGTTTTTCATCCATAAAAGCACCATCCCTTTCAAATTTTCATACATTATATCATGATTTATTTCAAGTGGCGGAATTTTTTTCAAACTGTGCAAACAAGTGCGTAAATATCTGTTATAATAAATAGCGACTTCATCTTCTTTCATAAACAAGGATTGTGAAGGAAGTACAATGATATTGTAAAAAAGAAAGGATGATGGGTATGGCAACGTTGACAGAAAAAATCATTCAGGCTCATTTAGTGGAAGGAGAGATGAAAGCCGGTGAGGTGATCGCCATTCGTATGGATCAAACACTGACACAGGATGCGACAGGAACAATGGCCTATTTACAACTGGAGGCAATGGGTGTTGATCAGGTGAAAACCGAGTTATCCGTAAGCTATGTCGATCACAACACCTTGCAGAGTGGGTTTGAGAATGCGGATGATCATCGCTATTTACAAAGTGTTGCGGCCAAGCATGGCATTTATTTTTCCAAAGTTGGCAATGGTATTTGCCATCAGGTTCATCTGGAACGCTTTGCTAAGCCAATGAAAACGCTGCTGGGCAGTGATTCGCATACTCCCACCGCCGGAGGAATCGGTTCACTTGCCATTGGAGCGGGCGGTTTGGATGTGGCATGTGCAATGGCTGGACGGCCGTTTCATTTGACCATGCCTAAAATTGTAGGGGTCGAACTCATCGGATCATTAAAAAAAGGCGTTTCATCCAAAGATATTATTTTAAAACTTCTGTCTATGCTGAGTGTAAAAGGCGGTGTTGGTAAGGTCATCGAATACTATGGCGATGGTGTAAAAACCTTGAGCATCCCGCAACGTGCTACGATTGCGAATATGGGAGCGGAACTAGGCGCTACCTCATCGCTGTTTCCCAGTGATGAAATTACTCAACGCTTTTTGCGGATGCAATCACGTGAGGCTGATTTTTATCCCTTATGCGCAGATGCGGATGCGCAATATGCAGAACACTACACCATCGACTTAGATACGTTAGAACCTCTAATCGCCATGCCACATAGTCCTGATCATGTGCAAAGCGTAAGTTCGCTTGTAGGTATGCGGGTGGATCAGTGTGCAATCGGCAGCTGTACCAATTCCTCCTATATGGATATGATGAGTGTTGCGGCCATTTTAAAAGGGCATGTTGTCCATGATCAAGTGTCGCTTACCATTTCCCCCGGTTCAAAACAAGTATTAAATATGATTGCGCAAAATGGTGCATTGGCCGATATGATCGCAGCCGGTGCCCGCATTTTGGAAAGCACTTGCGGCCCTTGTATCGGAATGGGACAATCCCCTTGTAGCAATGCGGTTTCCTTGCGCACCTTCAATCGCAATTTCTATGGCCGTAGCGGTACATTGAGTGCACAGGTTTGCTTGGTGTCACCCGAAACCGCAGCCATTTCTGCTCTCAAAGGAGTGATCAGCGATCCCCGTGAAGCGGACTATGAACTGCCCCAAGAACCAGAACAATTCCTGATTGATGATCGCTGTATCATTGCCCCCAACCCGCAAACAGCCGATCATGTAGAAGTAATACGCGGCCCTAATATCAAGCCACTCCCCAGCAATACACCATTGCCGGATCACTTAGAACAAACGGTATTGTTAAAAGTAGGCGACAATATCACAACGGATCATATTATGCCAGCCGGTGCGAAAGTACTTCCCTATCGTTCCAATATTGAAAAGATCGCAACGTTTGTATTCCGCGATGTCAAAGCGAATTTCGCTGATTTATGTAAGGAGAAAGGCGGTGGCTTTATAATCGCAGGGCATAATTACGGTCAAGGCTCTTCTCGGGAACATGCGGCGTTGGCACCGATGTATTTAGGAATCAAAGCAGTCATTGCCAAAAGTTTCGCCCGCATCCATCATGCGAATTTAATCAATTTCGGGATTCTTCCTTTATGCTTTGCCAATGAGGCAGACTATGAACAAGTTCAGGAAGATGATGTCCTTGTCTTGGATGACCTCCATAATCTTTGCGCAAATGGCACCATTCTTATCAAAAATAAAAGGAGTGGAGTGTTGATTCCTTGTACCTACGCTTTATCACAATTAGATATTGGTACACTGTTAGCTGGAGGAACTTTGAATTATATCAAGCAACAGGGGTAACAGATCAATATACGCAGTGACGACCAGTGAAACGTCCTGCGTTTTTTTATGTGAAAGCCTCATTCATGTACCCCATCATGAAAAAGGAAGCCTTTGTTTTACCTTTACTTGTATGATATACGGATAAACAAATGCTTGGCTGAATCAAAGGGTACTGCTTGTTTCTCGATGAAATTTTTGTTACACTAATAGCGAAATCGAATGAACTGTAATCAGAAAGGATGTCTTCCGATGAAATCAAAATTCATTATTTGTACACTTTGTTTACTTGCTTTATGCGCCTGCACAAAAAAGCAGGATAAACCAAAAGGATGCGGAGACGAACTGGTCTGTGAGGTTGGTCAACCTGCCGATATGAGTGCGTATGAAGGATTTATGAATGAAAATCATCAATTCAAAGAAGCATTGATGAATGACTTCCTAATAAAACTGAATAGTGGTGCGGATGCTATTTTCTATATTGGCTACTCCACCTGTCCATGGTGTGTAGAAGCACTGCCAATTATGAATGAAGTCGCCCAAGAATTAAATCTGACCATCTATTATATTGATAAAAAAGCAGAGACATCTGATCCGGATACAATTCGCGCAGTGGAAGAAGTGCTGGGTGATCGCTTGGATCAGGATGAAGATGGCAAACCACACCTTTATGTTCCTTATGTAGTGGTGATGCAAGATGGCGAAATCCGTGCGGATCATACCGGTACGTTGGCAGATCATGATGCGCATGAGCGCAAGATGAACGAAGCGGAACAAGCAGAATTGAAACAAATCTATACCGAAATGTTTCAAATTTTAACAAGCGAATAATGGATTGACAAAAAAAGAAATGTGAGGTCAGCGCATGAAAACAAGAATTGAACATGATTCCATGGGTGAAGTAGCAGTACCTGCGGATAAATATTGGGGTGCTCAGACACAGCGCAGTTATATGAACTTTCAAATTCATGATGAGAAAATTCCCATGGATGTGATTGAAGCATTCGCGCATCTAAAAAAAGCATGTGCAAAGACAAATGCCAAAATGGGTGTACTAAGCCATGAAAAAGCCACGCTAATCCAAACAGTATGCGATGAAATCCTCGCCCACCAATGGGACGATCATTTTCCCTTGTCGATATGGCAAACCGGTAGCGGTACCCAAAGCAATATGAATGTGAATGAAGTCATTGCCAACCGCGGTAATGAATTGACAGGACACAAATTGCTTCATCCCAATGATGATGTGAACTGTTCGCAAAGTTCCAATGATACCTTCCCCAGTGCCATGCATCTTGCGGCTAGTTTAGGCTTGATGAAAAAATTACTTCCGGAATTAAAAGAAATGATACAAACGATGAAAGTGCTCGAGCAAGCCAATCAAGACCACATCAAGATCGGCCGTACGCACTTGCAGGATGCCGTGCCACTTAGTTTTGCCCAAGAGATCAGTGGCTGGCGAGCTATGTTAGAAAACAATTATGAAATGCTTCAAAGTGCCGGAACTTACATCCGCAAATTGGCGATCGGCGCTACGGCAGTCGGTACCGGACTCAACGCTCCCAAAGGGTTTGGTGAATCCGTCTGTGAAGTGCTCAGTGAACAATTACAAATTCCTTTTATCAGTGACCCCAATCGCTTTCATGCATTGGCAGGTAAAGATGATATCGCATTTGTCCATAGCGCATTGACCATGTTAGCGGCCAATCTCATGAAGATTGCCAATGATATTCGCTGGCTTGCCAGTGGTCCCCGCTGTGGTCTTGGTGAAATCATGATCCCTGAAAATGAACCGGGGTCCTCGATCATGCCCGGCAAGGTCAATCCCACCCAATGTGAATCTATGACCATGATCTGCGTACAAGTGATGGGAAATGACGCTGCCGTTTCATTTGCGGCAAGTCAAGGTAATTTTGAATTGAATGTCTTTATGCCAATGATCATCTATAATGTCATGCAAAGCATCCACCTGTTGAAAGATGGACTGCGCTCATTTCGGATCCACTGTGTCAGCGGTATCAAGGCAAACACCACTCGGATGCAAGAGAATTTAGACCAGTCGCTGATGCTGGTAACGGCATTAAACCCTTATATCGGATATGAAAAAGCCGCTGCTTGTGCAAAAAAAGCATATCAAGCGAACTGCTCATTAAAAGAAGCCTGTGTTGCCCTTGGCTATTTGAGTGAAAAAGAATTTGACGCTTATGTCAAGGCTGAAGAAATGATCTGATCGGATACAAAAAACATGCGTTGCACTACAAATCGCATGTTTTTCTTTCTTTTATCTTCACTTCTTCAAACAACCACACGCTTCCCTCATTGGCCAATCAAGTGCCATTGCCTACCTATGTATACACTTATGAATGAGTTTCCTTCACTATGACTTCATGATCTTGCGCTGCCAATTCTTTTTCTCTATCTCTATTGACACGCTCATAATTTTTAATAAAAGAACGATAATAAAGAACTGTATAAATATTAGCACTCCCATCTAAAATCAATAAAAAACTAAAATAGTTCGCTAACAGGCTACCCAGATCCACCAGCACCAAGACAATCCCCAGCACAATCGGTACGATTGCCAGCAACGTATGGACTTTCCATTTCGCATCATTCACCCTTAACAAATTCATACTGTATTGTAAGCGCAATATACTATCTAATACAATTAGGGATGCGATGACCGGACGATAATTCTCCACGATAAATTCTGCCTTATTAAACACCACCAAACCGCCAAACAGCAGTAACAAGCCCAAAGAAAAGGAAAAATCCTGTGGTTTCATATAATCCTTTTTCAAGCAATAACTCAAGATCTGTAAACCACCGATGATGGTAATCGCAATTCCCGCAATGCGAAAGAAACTCAAGAACTCCTGTGCCTCCACTCGATAAGAGACAAAGGCAAAGATGAAATAAAAAGCAGCCAATACAATTAGTTTCCAATTCTCAATTTTAATGTTCATATCCATCTACCTCAATTCTTGTTTCATCATACCACGCCTTATAGGAAGAAATCAATACCAAAATAAAGCCCTTGCCCTCCTTATGGATGAAATACTTAAAACAGATAGAACTACCTCTGTTCTCATAAAGTTTTCATTATAGGAATGATCACACTTGTATCCTTCTTGTATTGGCATTTATCAAACAATCGGTTATACTAGATTCCATACAGATCATCTTGATACAGGAAGGATCCAAAAGCGACTGGTATTATGTCGTTACACATAGATTGGAAGTGCAACCATGAAACAAAGAAAATTATTGGTGTGTGATGTGGATGGAACGCTCTTTGACCTCCATACGCATACAATTCCTGCATCCGCAATTACCGCCATCCGACAGGCAAGAATAAACGGTTATCGTTTTGTGATTGCCAGTGGGCGGGTACATTATGGCTTAGGCAAAGCATTGAATGCGTTAAAACCCGATGATACGATTGCGGTCAATGGCGCTGTCCTAGTGAACCAACAAGGTCAACTGCTTGCCCACCATGATCTTTGTCTTGCGGATATTGAGGAATTGTGCACCTTTGCCCGTCATCATCAAGCCGGCCTCCTGTTAAAAGGGTTAGAACATATGTATATCTATCAGTATGAGGATAAAATAGATTGGATCAAAGCGCAACGAGCCAGTGATATCGGTGATGCGCCCTTTTGTGCTTGTTCCACGCAAGACATCCATTTACATGCCCCGATTCAAAGTGCCAGCATTCATGCAGATCCCAATGCGATCGCTGCCACATTCGCACATCATCCTACCATGGCTTTCCTGCCATATAGTGAAAATGGTTTTGATGTTGTGCCAAAAGGAATCCATAAAGGCATTGCACTACAAGAATTGATGCGCCATTATGCCATTGATCCGGCAGATGTTGTCTGTATTGGCGATAACTACAATGACTTAGAAATGATGAAACAAGCCGGTTATGCCATCGCCATGGGCAATGCGGTGGATACGATCAAAGCACATGCGGATTTTATTACCACGCCAAGTCATCAAGATGGAATTTATCATGCATTGGCACATTTGGGATGTCTGTCATAAGAATATCTTATTTAAAAATGTTAATTTTATTATTTTACCCTTGACTTAAAGCAAACTCCAAGTAGTATGATTATGCGCAAAGGGTTCTGTATTCCCTTTTCTAATAGAAACAACAGGAGGAACTTTATGAAAAAACAATCCATTGGCAGAATGTTGGCTGCCACCTTCTTACTCGGCATCTTTATGAACATTCATCATCCCAATACACCAAGTCTGTTTACCGACTTACAACTGCCTTCTCGCATCTTTGGGACTTCCTTTGCGGCAATGTGTCTGTTTAGTTTTCTGACTTCTCCTTTTTGGGGTGAGATGAGCGACGCAAAAGGACGCATCAAGGTCTTTATGATCTCCTGTGTCGGATATGGCATTGCTCAACTGACGCTTGGATATTCCACCACGGAGTTGACTGTATTACTTTCTCGCTCACTGGCAGGAGTATTCGCCTCAGGTACTGCGATTGCCTCTTTGGCTTATGTGGCAGATCTTTATAGTGATGAACAGCGGGGGAAAGGCATGAGTATTTATATTGCCGTTCAATCTGTCTCACTGGCCTGCGGTTATTTATTAGGCGGTTTACTTGGTACGATCTCCTTTCATTTCGCCTTTCTTGTCCAAGGCATTGGCATGATTGTTTTAGGAATCCTGACCTATGGATTCTTAGCGGAGAGTTTGACGATTCAAAACAGTTTGGAATTAAAAGCACTGCTTAAAACCATCAATCCGCTTTCCTCTTTCATCAATGCCCGTTTTCTGTTTACCCGTATGCTGATGCCTTTTTTGATTGCCATTGTACTGAGTAGTTTCGCTTCCACCTGTTATGACAATGCTTTCAATTATTACTTAAAGGATCAGATGGATTTTATCCCTGCTTATAATGGAATTTTAAAAGCAATTGTGGGACTGATCGGTTTGGCAGCCAATTTCACTTTAAATATGTGGATCGTGGCCAAGACGAATGCGCGTCATTCTTTGGCAGTCACCTTATTATTATGTGGCGTAAGTGCCGGCGTCGGGGTATTCTTCCGCGATTATATCGCATTGTTTTTGATTTTTAATCTCGTGTTTTTTACAGCCAATGCAGTGTATCAGCCGATTGTTCAAACCCTGTCAGTAGAACGACGCAGCATTCAAGAAATCGGAATCATCACCGGTCTTGTCAATGCGTTGAAAAGCTTAGGGAATGTCATTGGTTCCCTGTTAAGTGGAATGGTTTACGATATCAGCGCAGTGATGCCTTTTCTTCTAGCAGGTGTATTCTTTCTATTTGCCTCACTGTTTTCTTTCTCCTATTATCGCAAAGGAAACAAGGCGAATCCGCAAAACGGATAAGACAATTCATCGTCATATTGAATGCTCATCATCTGATATTATATCGAATGATGGGCATATTTTTCGTGAATTGACGAATCCATTTGGGTATGGCATAATAGGACATAACAGTAAGCAAAGGAGGATAATTCAATGAAAACAGGATTTGCGGCCTTATCCATTGTCCCTAAGCAGGATACCATATTGGCCGGCTATGCCCCCTATCGCAAGATGAGCGGGGTACATGATGAAATTTATGTACGGGCACTGATTTTGGATGCGCCACAGCGAATCGTATTGATTCAATTTGATCTGCTTGTAATAGAGGCAGTATTAAAAAAAGCAATTGCACAGCGTTTGGATGCCCATGGATATGATGAAGCGCATCTGCTTGTATCTGCGACACATACCCATTCCTCCATCGGTCATATCATGGATTCAAATCGAGAACCACTGGTAGAGCGATCTTGTGGTTTATTATCCATGGAGGTCATTGAGTGCTTAGCAAAGCAAGCGGAACAAGCCGTGCTTGCGGCAGAGCAACAGTTATGTGAAACCAGCATTCGTATGAAAGAAAGCGTATATCAAGGACTAGGCAGTAATCGTACCGATGCACATCTGCCCGGTGATCAACAATTAGCCATCATTGAGTTGGTCCAAGACAATGGCACGAAACTATTGGTTTATAATCTCAGTTGTCATTCTACGGTAATGGATCAAAACAATACGCTCATAAGCGCTGATTTTTCCGGTGCCGTCCATGAATGTATGAAACAAGATTATGCGATGGTAATGTTTTTGAATGGTTCATGTGGAGATATGAGTACGCGTTTTAACCGCAAGGAAAGTTCTTTTGCGGAATGTAAGCGGTTGGCAGAGGGTGTGGCAAAGGCGATTCAAACAGAGTTATCCACAGGGGATGGGGAAACCCTAAATGATGCGAGTATGCGTAATTTCAGTGTGACGCTGCCGGTGCGCAAGCCCTTATCAGCGGAAAAGGCGAAACAGAATTTGGATCATGCCCAACAGGAGTTAGACGCCAAAATCGCAGCGCAGGCACCTCAAGGTGAAATTCGCTTGGCAAAGGAAAAGCATACCGGTGCGTATTTCCAATATCTTGAGGCTACTCAACCCAATATGGCCGCTAATATCGGTGATACGATTAGTGTTCCCTGTTCGCTGCTTACCTTACAGGGTAAACAAATTCTTTTCATTCCATTAGAGTTATATTCCAAACTTTCCCTGCAAATCAAGGAAGCGAAACCGATTTGGATTGTCGGTTATACGAATCATCATCTCGGCTATATGCCCGATCAAGCGGCATATGAAAAGCATGATTATGAGTCCGCTTTGACCATCTTCGCTAAAGGAGCCGGAGAACAATTTGTGCAGGAAGTAAAGAAAGAATTGAGCGCAGAATAATTATATTATTATGAACCAAGGCAAGTCGCCTTGGTTTATTATTTCTTTCTAATAAGCCAAAGAAATGGAACCCCTATTTTTGAGAATCATTCCTTTTGCATGGATGATATCCTGACTGTTAAGCACCATGATTTTATGATATAATATCGCAGAAACAAGAAAACAACGAGTAAAAGGAACGATACTATGCAAGCATATCAAAACAATAACCGTTTTTATTTTGAGATCATCAAGCGTATACCGGGTAAATTAGGGCGTGCCGGTATCATCCACACACCACATGGGGATATAAAAACTCCTGCTTTTATCGCAGTCGGCACAAAGGGTGAGGTGCGCTTTGTCGCTATGGAGGATTTATTATCCGTGGATGCACAGGCAATGCTCAGCAATGGCTTTCATCTGCGCAATGCTTCCTATGATATTGCCGCTGCGGGTGGATTGGCACAATGGTCCAAATGGAATGGCCCCACTATTACCGATTCCGGTGGTTTTCAAATCATGTCACTTGGTTCGGGAATGGGCAAGGTCGTCAGTATGGAGCGAGAAAAGGAAGTCATCAATACGGATCCAAAAGATCGCTTAGCGCACGTAAGTGAGGATGGTGTTCATTTCATCGATCCCTTTACAAATGAACCGGATTTCATCGGTCCGGAAGAAAGTATGCAGATACAATGTCGGATCGGTGCTGATATTCACATGGCATATGATGAACTCACCTCATTGGCTGACAGCTATGAGTATAATGTGGAAGCACTGAAACGCACCGAACGTTGGGCACAGCGCAGTATTGATGAGCATAAGAAGCATTGTGATTCACTTGGTTATCATCAATCGCTATACGGTGTATTGCAGGGTGGACGCTGGGAAGATTTACGCCGATCCACCGCAAAAAAGTTTGCACAGATGGAATTTGACGGTTATGGGCTAGGCGGAGCGTTTTTAAAAGAGAGTTTGGGTGATATTCTGCGTTGGTGCAATGAAGAATTACCCGAACATAAACCAAGGCATTTGTTAGGTCTTTCGCATCCCGATGATATTTTAATCGGCACTGAGATGGGAGCGGATACCTTTGACTGCGTTGCCCCGACACGGGAAGCACGGCATGGAAAAATTTACACGCATGTGGGCAACTATAATCTCAACAAGTTTGCCGGAAGCAGTGAACCGCTAGAAACAGGCTGTGACTGTCCAACCTGTCGTAGTGGTTATACCCGTGACCAACTACGTTCCATGATGAAATCAGAGCACAATGAGGAGCGCATGCAATATTTTCGCCTTGCCTCACTTCATAATCTACATTTCATCATCCATTTGACCATACAAGCACGTGAGGCCATTCTCAATGACACGTTCCCTGAATTTAAACAACAGTTCCTTGCGGCTTACTACCATCGTTAAGTATCCATTCCCTTTCCAATGCGAAAGAGCGAAAGAGCGATGTCGTTGTGATCTCCACCATTTCCATCTTTCTTACTGTTTGTGAAACGTGTTTTCATACTTCAATTCGTAAAGTAAAAAAGTAACCAACTTTCACAAATAAAACTACTCTGATTTAATTTTGAGTAGTTTTTACTAATTAAGAATTTCTCATACTAAACGATTTAACTGCTGCTGAACAAATATTATCTATATAATTATTATATTCTTTAAATAATAAATCAATACTATTTCGCGATAAAAAAATCGCTTTACCCGATGCATCTTTTAATGTATTTAATATTCTTGATGTAGATATCATCTTGGTGTGTTTTAATAATACTATGCCATTTGGATTCTCAGGTAACGAAATTGTATAAGGAGCATTTAATTTTGAAGCGTTTGAAGTCATAAGAAAACAAAGCGCTAGTGCTTTATCATTAGGAATTTTAAAAGCATAGCAATAATGATTCCCTTTAAGTTCAGGAGAGATCGCATGTTTTAAATCAATTAAGTAAGCACACCCATTTTTAATTTTCATACTTTGTTCCCCTTATAAAAAATAGGAAACATAAAGTTTCCCGCTTTCCTGACTTGAATAAGTCAGTTGTGGTAGAGCGTATCATACCAATCCTTCATCATAATGATGAACTGCGTCACCTCGTAGGTAACACTTTTTAAATCAATCTCTTTCTCACGATATTTTTACATAATTCGCAACATCTATTGTGAATATATTTCTATTTCCACATCAATATTATATCAAGTTTTAATAGTTTGTCAAATTCTATAACCACCTAATCAAGACCTTGATAATAACACTTTTCGCTTATATAATATGCTCAAAATTACAAAAACTATTGAAAAAAAACACAAATTAAGAATTCAGCTTAATAATTATTTAAATTACTGGCAAATAGTAGTATATGATTTTGTATTAAATTATTTTCATTTTGAATTCCAACAGTGGTTTTGATATGTTTTGATTTATTGTTCATGATTTTGTCTCCTTTCTAATGGGTGGAGTTACAAATTGAAGGATTTCATATAGATAGGCTACAAAAAATATGCATTTCGTGTTATGATAATGCACAAGGAGGAATGAACATGAATCGTATTTTCCATATCGTTGATGAGATATCCAAGGATGTCAATGCATATAAGGTGATGACGACAAAAATCAACTTCCACTGTGAAAGTGATGAGGATGCCAAAAAGATTCAAAAGAATATTACCAAGGTAATGGCCAAGCATTTAGAGGAAGTTTCATTGGCTAAGATCACTTATGAATATCAGGCCGGTGAACGCCTTGTCGAAGTTGTTATTGACGAACACATCAAACAAAGTGAGGATATGAAGTTTTAAAAACCGTGAAATCGCGGTTTTTTATTCCGTATAGACATGAAAAAAGACTGCCTAAGCAGTCCTTCGTCATCATGTATTACAGCTTAACGATGTTATGTGCCTGAGGCCCACGATCAGTTTCAACTTCATCAAATTCAACTTCTACATCGTTGTCGATGGTTTTGAAACCTTCCATAACCAGCTGTGAATAGTGAAAGAATACATCCTTGCCATCTTCTCTTGTGATGAAGCCGTATCCCTTCTCTTGATTGAACATTTTCACTTTGCCCTTCATACGGATACACTACCTTTCTAAGCCCACATAAGTAATCTTTTCAGTTTTAAACAAAACCTCATTTAAGCTTACCCCTCATTCAGCTTTAAGCAAGAAAACTATCTGAAGCATGGATACATTATAAACGGTTTCCACATAGAATGCAAGTCATTTATCACATTTTAAAGAAATATTTTTGCGAAATTTCGCTAAAATCATACGAATATCGACAATGGAATCCATTGATCGTGAAAAAAGGAGGCTTCACATGATGAAACCTAAAGTATACAAAGTGAAACAGATACAATCCTATCTCACAACTGCTTATTGTATTTGTTTATGTTCTCTGTTTTTGCTTTATATGGAACAGGGTTATTTTCAAATCACTTTGGCAAAATATCATTGGTTTATCGGAATGAGTCTGCTTTATCTTTGTTTGATGAGTGTTTTATACATCTACCAAGGATTTGTACAGAGGTTCTCTTTCGCTTCCTTTCGACAGCGAATCAAATGCTTATCCTTATGTGATTGGACTGTATTATGGATGTTGTGTTCCCATATCATAACAACACTATTATCCCCCTATCCATTGGCCTCCTTGCATGGAAGTATGGGTAGAGGTATGGGTTTGGGGTGGTCACTCATTCTAAGCACGCTTTATTTTATGATTACCCGTCATTTGAAACAACCGCGTTTAGTGGTGAATGTATTGCTTGGATTTGGTGGTTTGGTATGTGGATTGGGGATTGTGCAGGCACTTGGATTTGATTTATTTCACTTATTAAGTCCTTTACAGGGGCAAGATCTTCATCGCTTCTTATCCACGATCGGCAATGTCACCTTTTATGCGCATTTATTGGTGCTGCTTATTGCGATTAGTACGATGCGTTTTCATTATGCGCAAAAAAGATTGCGCTTGAGTTGGGGTGTCTATCTATGCCTGCTTCACCTTGGTGTAATGCTTGCGCATGTGGACAGTGCGTATCTGGGATTGCTTGTTCTTTATGGCTATCATTTTATCGTTTATGGCAAACAGCGAAAAGGGCTTATTTCATTGTTATGGCTGCTTGAATCCGCACTTGGTGCCGTGATCATCTTACAGTTCTTAGCGTATCTGGATGTATCATTCTACTGTGAGGGTATTTCTGCTCATCTGATACAAAGCAATGGCATTGCGCTGCTTTTCGTGACCTCGCTGATAATACTCTATGGATTGAAACGATATGAAAAAAGTGCTGATTTCATTCCTTTGATGCGAAAGATTTTGTTTACCCTTAGTGGTGCGATTGTACTCTTTCTATTTGGTCTAATTCTCTATGTCACTTGGTTAGCACCAAATCAAGCACTGGGTTCTTGGTCATACTACCTACGCTTTGATGAATCATGGGGCTCTATGCGTGGGTTTCTATGGATGACATCGTTGCGGGTTTTCTTCCAAGAATACAGCGTTATGGAACAACTGTTCGGGAAAGGTTTAGATTGTACCCGTATCATTTTGGCAGATTCGCTAGGCACAGAGGTAAACACCTTTCCCTATGATCATGCCCATAATGAATATCTTCAATATGCCATCACCGGCGGATGGTTTGCTTTATTGAGTTATCTGTGCTTCATAGCTTTTACGTTTCGTAATCTACGACATATCAATGAAGAAAGAGATCCACGCCAAGGGATACGCGGGGCACTCATCGCCCATTGCGCCTTTGTCTTCACCTCACTCAATCAACCGATCACAACGCCCATTGTTTTTCTGCTCATCATCCTCGCCAACACCCACATCGCCACAAGCAAACAAGAATAATTCCTATTGATCAAACTGTGCCAAAAATAGCGGATGCACACTCAACACCAATGCATCACCATCTTTTCCATACGATTTTAACAATGCATAAGCCGCAGATAGAGTGGCACCGCTGGTACATACATCATCGACCAATACAATCCTTGTGTTAGGAATTTCTACATCCTGTCTGATGCGCATTACCTGATGAATATCTTGCCGTTTAGCATAAGAGAGGGTACTTTGTTTATGATTTGTGCTTTTTTCAAACAAGGAACATAATGGCAAGGAAAGCGATTGAAACATCTGTGCCAACGCATAAAAACCACGCTGCTCATTTTTTTCCTGGGAAGATGGCATCAAGACAAGGGTCGCATCATGATATCTTCGCCGCAATGCATGACGAAATTCATATAAAAACAGATCACGCAAAACCACATCACCGCCCTCCTTATACTGAAACAACAATGTTTCTAAAAACGCGTTGTATTCATAAAGCATATGTAGGCGATGTCCTTGCCAGATACGCATTTGATTCAAAACATTTAACGAACTACGACAAGTATCACAGATCAGATCATCCTGCCGCAACCAATGATAAAAAGACTGTCGCTTCGTCTTATCATTGAAACAAATTAAGCAATGTCTGTCACGTGGATGGACTTCGTTGCGTGCAAGGTTTGATTCATCCTTTGAATCGCCCTGATACAACGCTTGATGTCGCTGGTGACCCGCGTACATAATAACACCCCCTCACCACTGGGCTGATCCACACTGCGCCCCACGCGGCCTAGAATTTGGATTAAACTTGCCTCACTATACACCGCATGATCACTCTGCCATACAATCACATCCACCCCCTTAATCGTAATACCGCGCTCCAACACCGTAGTACATATGAGGAAATCATAATGACGCTGATGAAACCGTTTTAGCAGTTCTTCCTTTCGTTCCTGCTTGGAAGTAAAAGCAGCACAGCGAAACAACACGCCAAGCAAGCGCTGAAAGCGATTCGCCAGCGCAATCGTCGGCACAAAGCATAACACCTGTATCCCTGCTTTTTTATGACGATACAGAAAATGCCATAACGCAAAAAACTGAAACGGCGGAAATGTGTGAATGAGACGAGGTTCCACCAAGGGATAACCATGCGGACGTTGAAATAACTCCACCATAGCCAACTCCTTTCGCTTGACTTTGGCCAATAATGCTTCATCCGGTGTCGCAGTCAAATACAAACGCGCACCACGACACGCACTTTGCGCAATGTGCTCCAACACAGGATTTCCTCGATAGGGAAACGCATCTATTTCATCCAATATTAACAGATCAAAGTTCTGTACATAACGATACAGCTGATGCATCGTGCAGATAATCAAGTCACCATCCACAATCTGCGTATACCCTTCACACACCGCAATCACCTGTAAAAACGGAAAAGCCTGTGCCATACGCTCCTTAATCTCCAGTACAACTTGTCGGCGGGAAATCGCAAAACCAACTTTCTTTCCCGCATTCACATAGCGTTGAATACTGTCCATAACCAACTCTGTTTTGCCTGCCCCGCATGCCGCATATACAAGCACATCCTTGCCTTGTGCCTGATGATGAGCAATCTGCGCAGACGCCTGTTTTTGCGCTAAAGTCAACGGATATTGTAGAGTATACGTACCCTTATGTATTTTAGTCGGATAATGGTTTATTGGCAATTGCTCATCCGCATTGACACGGCCAAAAGCAATGCATCTGCGGCAGTACCAATTCTTATGAAAAGGATCATAAGCAAAAAACTGCGGATCTCGATTTGCGCAGCGATAACAATACATCATGCCCCTCCTTTTCCTTCACTCCCAATAGAAGCACTTCCAATCTTACATAAAAGCCTTCTCTTTTACTTTACGCTGTATCAGGAAGAAATACAGAAATTAAGTATAATATCTTATGATTGCACAATATTTTGATATAAATATGCGATGCCAAGGCATAAAAAAAATATCATAAGCCGTTTCCCTATTTTACTTCGGCATATGATATGATTTCAACAAAGCCAGTCATTATGCTTCGCTGTCATTTTCTCCCTTTTGTCTGCGGTTGGAATAAAGCCGCCATCCCCCAAACAATCCGGCGATCGTTGCGATCAAAGCGATCATCGTTTTTATTATTTTCTTCATATGATTACCTCCTAAGTGCTTTTATTGTATCATGATTCAGGTAATTTGTGCACCTTTCTATCAAAAATGTAATAAAATTTAAGTCTGACCTTATCAGTAAGCAATCGCTTTATGCTTTCCTTTTTTATCCTAAAACGCAGATGCCAAATAACCGCCGATAATTTTCGCGTAAGTGTTGATTCAATGACGCACTGCTCATATGTTTCAATTCGGCTAAGCGCTCATTTGTATAGCGAAGATACATCGGCTCATTGCGTTTTCCACGATGGGGATGAGGGGTTAGATAGGGGCTATCCGTTTCAATGAACAAGCGTTCCACCGGGCATTGAGCTATGACCTCAGGCAATCCACGCGCATTGCGAAAAGTCAAAGGACCACCAACCGATAAATACAGATCCATTGCCAATAACTGTTTCGCAACCTCCAAACTGCCGGAGAAACAATGCATAATCCCGCTCCCCTGCTTGTACTCCCGCAAAATATCCAACGTATCCTTTGTCGCATCACGCATATGGATGATCACCGGTTTATGATATTGATTTGCCCATGTAAGCTGCTTGATAAAGGCTTGTTTCTGCGTTTCGCGATCTACCTCATCCCAATGATAATCCAATCCGATTTCACCAATCGCAATAATACGCTCATCCTGTATCAATTCCGCCATCCTCTCCCAATCCGCATGCGTCACATCATATAAATCACTTGGATGAAATCCCGCCGCAATATCCAGCCATGGATATGCTTGCTTCAACACAAAAGCCCGCTCTACCTCCGCAAGATTCAAGCAGATACATAAAATACGCGATACTCCCGCATCCTTGGCTCGCGCTAACAATGCATGTGCATGCGGATATAATTCATCACAGGTGATATGTGCATGGGTATCAATCATGTAGTATCCCTCCTATTTACCTAGACAGAAATTAGCAAACAACGCATCCAATAAATCATCACGATGATATTCACCTAATATCTCCTTGAGATTTTGATAGGCGGCTTGGATATCCAGTTCTGCCAAATCCATCTGTATACCCTCACGCAATGCTTGAACTGCGTGCTCCATATTCGTTTTTGCCTGTATGAGCAAACCGATTTGACGCTCATTTTGTAAAAGTGGCTGCTGGGCGATCAAGGCGTGAGTTTCATAGAGTTCTTGTAGGGCATCCATCAACTCATCCAACTCATGATGCAGGGCACTCACAGCGATCCCTTTCGGATGTGTGTCGATCTGATCTGCTTTATTATAGACGATGCAATGAGGTTTATCCTGTACCATTTCAAGCAGTTCATGATCTGTCTTTGTGAGTGGACTTGTCGCATCAACCACCAACAGGATCAACTGCGCCGCCTGAATCATCTGTTTGGAACGCTCGATCCCAATGCGCTCCACATGCGAATCACTTTCACGGATTCCTGCCGTATCAATGAGATTTAATGTGATTCCACGCAGTTGGATACTGCCCTCGACCAAATCTCTTGTCGTTCCTTCCTCATCACTGACAATCGCTTTTTCTTCCTCTAACAATGCATTTAGTAGGCTGCTTTTCCCCACATTGGGACGTCCGATAATCGCAGTCTGAATGCCATTTTTCACAATGCGGCCACTTTGCGATCGTTCTAATATCATGTCCAACTGATTGAGCCACGTCTCAATTTTAGGCAATATAATATCATTTGTAAGCATCAGCGCATCCTCATATTCAGGATAATCAATATTTACCTCAATATTGGCGATGATATCCAAAATCTGCGTGGTCAAGGGTTCCAGCAGTTGCCGCACACTACCCCGTATTCCGGATAACGCCTGTTGGGCATTGACCTGATCCTTCGCACTGATAAGATCCATGATCGCTTCTGCCTGCGTTAAATCAATGCGCCCATTTAAAAAAGCACGCTGGGAAAATTCACCGGGATGCGCCAAACGCGCACCTGCCCCCAACACCAATGCCAATACTTCTTTGGTTATATAGACACCACCATGACAGTTGATTTCCACCACATCTTCACCGCTGAAAGAATGCGGTGCACGAAACAAAGAAACCAATACCTCGTCAACGCGATTTCCACTGTTTGGCTCAACAATGAAGCCATAGGTAATCGTATTCGCCTTTTGATGCTTTAGATCACGATCAAAGATACTTTGAACAATTGTCACTGCATCGCTTCCACTGACGCGAATAATGGAGATCGCCCCCTGTGCTAAAGGCGTTGCGATCGCCGCTATTGTATCATTCATTATCTCACCGCCGTTCTTAGATATTGTATCATATTTAGCGTAAAAAACATATGACTGATAGAAGTATGCATAAGTATTAGATCGCGTCGATTAGGCAAGCAATTGCCTGTTTTTATGATCACCGGGATCATGTAAAAATGCGCTCCTGTAAAGAACGCATTTCATTGTATTATTTAATTGGAATCCACTTTTTAGGTGGAAGCGGGGCTTCCTTTTTAGGAACAATTACCTTTAATTCCCCATTCATAAAGGATGCCTTAATATCCTGTTCTTTTACCAATGTCCCAACATAGAAACTACGCTGGAAATTACCGCTGACACGTTCTTGGCGAAGCACATTGCCTTTGCCATCCTTTTGTTCCCGAGCGCCATTACGTGTCGCATGGATAATCAGATATCCATTATCCAATTCCATTTTAATATCTTCCTTTTTACAGCCGGGCAGTTCAATATCCAATAAATAGTTGCCGTCACGTTCCATAATATCGGTAGACATCGGCAAACTAGAGCCTCTGCCAAAAAAAGAGAAGTTAAACATATCATCGAATGCATCTTCGATCAAATCGGTCGTTGTACGTGGGAAGAATCTCATATCTATCGCCTCTTTCTGCTTATTCTCACAATCATTTGGGATCTTCTTCCATCAGGTAATCCTGACTACACTTTTATTATAATCATTTTTTTAGCACTGTCAATAGGCGAGTGCTAAAAAAGATAGATTTTGATATAAGCATCAGAATTATACAATAAAAAGGAGTATGCATGCACATACTCCGTATACCTTCTTATTTCAGTTTATTTCGTCTTGTTAATGATATCGGTGAAGCTATCCGCCTTTAAGGATGCACCGCCAATCAATGCGCCGTCGATGTCCTCACAAGCCATATATTCAACGATATTCTCCGGTTTCACAGATCCGCCATACTGAATGCGTACACAATCAGCGGCTTCTTTGCCAAACATCTGTTCCACCTGATCACGCACGATGTGGCAGCACTTTTGTGCATCTTCTTTGGTCGCCGATTTACCGGTACCGATTGCCCAAATCGGCTCATAAGCAATTACAATATTTTTTACACAGTTCGGGCACAAATCCGCAAGACTGCCGCTTAATTGCGAACGGATGACGCTTTCTGTTTCACCTGCATCATACTGTGCTTCACTTTCACCGATACAAACAATCGGGGTGATGCCGGCCGCAATCAAACGCTTTGCCTTTTTGTTTACGCTCTCATCGCTGTCACCAAACATCTGACGACGCTCTGAGTGACCGATGATGCAGTATTTAACACCGATTTCCTCTAACATCGGTACACTTACTTCACCGGTGAAGGCACCACTGTCCTCAAAGTGGCAATTTTCAGCTGCTACAATCAGATTGCTTGCGTTTTTCACTGCCTCAGCCAAAGCGAGGAATGGTGCTCCGATGCCATAGGTTGCGCCATCATGGCAAACGGGATCCACCGCCTTGATAAAATCAACTGTTTCAGCGATGGTCTTATTCATTTTCCAGTTTCCGACAATAATTGGTTTTCTCATAATTGTGTCTCCTATTTATCTGAAATCACTGCAATACCGGGCAGTTCTTTCCCTTCCATATATTCCAAGGATGCGCCGCCACCGGTTGAAATATGCGAGAATTTCTCCGCAAAACCCAACTGAATTGCCGCAGCCGCAGAATCACCGCCGCCAATGACAGTAGTCGCACCCGGCAGTTCAGAAATTGCCGTGCATACTTCCAGCGTACCTTTCGCAAACGGCTTCATTTCAAATACGCCCATTGGTCCATTCCAAACTACCGTTTTCGCACCGGCTAACTCATTACGATACAATTCGATGGATTTCGGACCGATATCCAAGCCCATATAGCCATCCGGAATCGCCTCGGAATCAGCGATTAGCGTATTTGCATCTTCGGCAAATTTATCGGCACATACATTGTCCACCGGCAAAACCAATTTTCCTTCTGCCTTTGCCAAGTATTCCTTCGCCAATTCGATTTTATCCTCTTCAACTAAAGATTGACCAATGTTATAGCCCTTTGCCTTTAAGAAGGTATAAGCCATACCGCCACCGATCAAAACCTTGTCGGCTTTTTTCAATAAATTGTCAACCACGGCAATTTTATCGGAAACTTTGGCACCACCGATAATTGCCACAAAAGGACGCTGTGGTGTATCCACTGCGGCTCCCAGCATTTTTACTTCCTTTTCCACTAAGAAGCCTAAAGCATTGGGCAGAATGGAAGGAATCCCGGCTGTAGATGCATGGGCACGATGAACGGAACCAAACGCGTCCTCTACAAACAGATCGCCTAAGGAAGCCCAATATTGTGCAAGTTCCGGATCGTTTTTACTTTCGCCTTTTTCATAGCGGGTATTCTGCATAACTACGATTTCACCATCGTTTAAGGCCGCAACCGCTTCCTCTAATTCTGCACCTCTTGTCACTGGGACAAAGGTAACTTTCGTATCTACCAATTCGGATAAACGCTCTGCGACACAGCGCAAATCATTTTTGGCTTTGTCTTCCTCCGTTTTTACCTTGCCCAAATGAGACATCAGGATAACCCTTGCCTTTTGTTCCACCAAATATTGAATGGTCGGTAATGCCTGAATGATACGATTGTCATTGGTAATTTTGCCATCCTTGCGCGGTACGTTGAAATCACAGCGTACAATGACACGCTTTCCGGCAACAGCTAAATCTTTAACAGTTCTTTTTGCCATAACAAAAAAGCTCCTTTCATAACGTTTTCATTATAACACTAAGTGCCTTTTTAGTAAATGAAAATCAAACGCTTCCAAAGAAAGATTAGAGAAAGATTCCACTTGTATTTGCCTTTTTACTGCTTGCTAGTTCGCCGCACATTCTGATCCATTCTTTTGCCTACTTCCTATGATTGTTTTTTCCTACATTCCTGAACGGAAATATGGTAAAATGAAGATAGAAAACAGGAGGTATGTTTATGGCACAGGCAAAGGATGAGTTTATTGAATTATTTCAAACCCATATCAAAAGAGAAGGCGCAGATAAGTTATTGGAATATTTGTGTTCATCACAATGCGACTTTTTCACGGCTCCGGCAAGTACCCGCTATCATGGTTCTTATCGTGGCGGATTGGTCGAGCATTCTTTGAATGTTTACCACTGTCTGAAAGATTACTTGAAACGTGCACGGGTTAAGGAACAATATCATATGGAATACAGTGAGGAAAGCATTGCGATTGCGGCATTGCTTCATGATATTTGTAAGATTAACTGTTATAAAATCGGTGTTCGCAACAAGAAAATTGACGGTGCTTGGCAACAGGTGGAAGTATTTGAGTATCAGGATGAGTTGCCTTATGGTCATGGTGAAAAAAGCGTTTATATCATTACCGGATTTATGCGTTTAACTCGTGAAGAGGCGTTTGCGATTCGCTATCATATGGGCTTTTCCAATAGTGACAACCCCAATAATATCTCCTATACTTTTATGCATTTCCCCCTTGCCTTTGCGCTGAGTACAGCGGATATGGAAGCCACCTATTTCTTGGAGCACGCATAGGTATTTCATACATCTCTTATAGAATGGCGCATGATCATAAAACAAAACGTGTAAGTATTTTTCTACCTTACACGTTTTCTTATGCTTTATTTTTATATTTATTATGTATGTACAGTGTCCTTATGATAGATGCTACTTCACCTTGGCGTCCAGCGTTTCATCCTTCACGACAACATCATGCGCACCACCCTCAACGATGCTGGTAGAGGATACCAAAGTCAATTTGGCATTTTGCTGAAGTTCTTCAATTGTTAAACAGCCACAGTTGCACATAGTATGTTTTACCTTACTTAAGGTTAATTGCACATTGTCTTTTAAATAGCCGGCATAAGGAACATAAGAGTCCACACCTTCCACAAAGGACAACTTATTCGCACCACCCATATCATAGCGCTGCCAGTTGCGGGCCCGAGCACTTCCCTCACCCCAGTACTCTTTCATATAAGTACCATTGATTGTTACTTTTTTGGTTGGTGATTCTTCAAAGCGGGAGAAATAACGTCCCAGCATGACGAAGTCAGCGCCCATTGCCAAGGCTAAAGTAATGTGATAATCATGCACAATGCCGCCATCGGAACAAATCGGAATATAAACACCGGTTTCCTTGAAATACTCATCTCTGGCTTTCGCTACCTCAATGGTTGCGGTTGCCTGTCCACGACCGATGCCTTTTTGTTCACGTGTGATACAGATAGAACCACCGCCAATACCGATCTTGATAAAATCAGCACCTGCCTCAGCCAAAAAGCGGAACCCTTCGGCATCCACTACATTACCCGCACCGACCTTTACGCTATCTCCATATTTACTGCGAATCCATTCCAGCGTCAATTTCTGCCATTCGCTGAATCCTTCACTGGAATCAATACAAAGCACATCGACACCGGCATCCACCAAAGCCGGCACCCGTTCCTCATAATCACGGGTATTGATACCTGCCCCAACCAAATAACGTTTGTCTTCATCCAATAATTCATCCGGGTTTTCTTTATGGGAATCATAATCCTTACGGAATACAAAAGCAACTAAGTGCTGATTCTCATCCACAATCGGTAACTGATTCAATTTATGATCCCAGATGAGGTCGTTACATTCACTCAAGCTCATATCCTTTTTACCGCAAACCATTTTATCAAACGGCGTCATAAACTCAGATACCTTTGTACTTGGATCCATGCGGGAAACACGATAATCTCTACTGGTGATAATACCGATCAGTTTACCATTTGGCGTACCATCTTCCGTTACTGCCATCGTGGAGTGTCCGGTTGCCGCACGCAGTTCAATGATTTCCTGTAGAGTCGCATCCGGTTTTACATTGGAATCACTGAATACAAAACCTGCCTTTGTGGCCTTTACCCGACGCACCATAGCCGCTTCGTTTTCAATGCTTTGAGAACCGTAAATAAAGGAAAGTCCGCCTTCTCTTGCGAGCGCACATGCCATACGCTCACCCGATACCGACTGCATAATGGCCGAAACCATCGGGATATGCAAAGATAACGGGCATTCTTCTTCTCCCTTGCGATATTTCACCAATGGGGTTTTCAACGAAACATTCTGTGGGGTTGCCTGTGCACTGGAATATCCAGGAACCAATAGATATTCACTGAATGTGCGTGAGGGTTCATCAAAAATAAATGCCATAGTGTTCACTCCTTTTCTTTCTTTTTTCCTTGTTTTTTCACCTAACTAAGAATAGTTTTACATATTATAAGGATTTCATCAGGAAAAATCAAGGTGAAATGAAAATTTTTTCATCGTAAATTATGTTGCGCTTTAAAACGCTTGAATTGTATACACAAAAAGGCCGCAAAGCGACCCTCTTTCAGTTAAAGATGCAGTTCCTTATATAACAGGCAATACGTATATGCGCTCTTTTCCCAACTGACATCTTGGCTCATCGCGAAACGCACCAACGCTTTCCAATCTTGTGGGCGATGATAATATACCTCAATGGCCAAACGCAAAACATCCATCATCTCATTTGAGTTATAATTGGCGAAACTAAAGCCTGTTCCGGTTTTTTCAAATTCATTATAGGGAATGACCGTATCCTTTAATCCACCGGTCTCGCGCACCAACGGCAACGTGCCATAACGCATACTGATTAACTGTGATAAGCCACAGGGCTCAAACAAACTTGGCATAAAGAACAGATCACATGCCGCATAGATGCGGTGTGCCAGCGCTTCATTGTATCCGCAATAGAATGCGATTTTGCCACGATTCCCATCTTGAAGCTGTCCCATCTTTTCTTCGATAGCACTTTCACCTGAGCCCAGCACTACCAACTGAATCGGCAATGCACACAGTGCATCCAACTGTTCCAACAAGAGGTAGAATCCCTTCTGCCATGTCAAACGCGATACGACCCCCACTAACAACACGTCTTCATCCTCATGTAAGCCCATTTCCTTTTGCAGGGCAAGCTTATTTTGTTTCTTCGCCTTTGCGACATTCACACGATTGTAATGGTAAGGAATTTCCGGATCCTGTTTCGGATTCCAGTATTCCACATCAATACCATTCACAATTCCCCACAGGTCATTGCGTCGCATATTCAATACCATTTCTAGGTGTTCACCAAACTGCGGTGTCAATATTTCCTGTGAGTAAGTCGGAGATACGGTTGTGACTTTATCCGCATAAAGGATACCGGATTTCATAAAACTAATGCCGCCATCATAGCGTACATTACCGTTGTCAAACAAACGATAATCTAGTCCCAAACAACTATCCAGCATTTCTACGCCAAAATTACCTTGAAACGCCAAATTGTGAATCGTATATACATGCTTAATACTGCGGTAGCGCTCATCAAAACCATGCGCTTCCTTACATAATACGGGAATCATGCCGGTGTGCCAATCATGGGAGTGCATGATCTGCGGCCAATAATCCAACTGATTCAACAGTTCGATCACCGCCTTTTGGAAATAGGCAAAACGTTCACCGTCATCCATATAACCATATAATGCATCCCGCTCAAAATAACCTTGATGCTCAATAAAATAATATTTAACATCTTTTACCATTTGGGAATAGACGATCACCGGCACCTCATGATAATTGATGTTCACATGATAGGATGCTTCATGGGTAAAATCCTCATGATATTTCTGGGCAATCTTCAAATACAAAGGCAGCACCACTCGCACTTCATGTCCTTTTTTGGTGAGTTCAAAAGGAAGGGAACCGATTACATCTGCCAATCCGCCGCTTTTAATGAAGGGCAACCCTTCCGAAGCGACCATTAAGATCCGTGCCATTAGATTTTATCGTCCCGCTTTACATACAAAGGATTTCCAAGCTCACCAACCAAATCCTTCTTTCTGAAAATATGTGCATTTTTATCCACCACAACATTTTCCAAGCGCACATTCTCGCCGATGGTAACACCGGGAAGAATGACACAGTTTTTCACCACCGCACCCTTTTTCAATGTTGTACCACGGCCGATAACGCAATTCTCAACGCTGCCTTCAATTGTACAGCCATTGGATACAAAACTATTTTGCACATGGCTGGTTGGATAATACTGAGTTGGACAAGAATCATTGGTTCTTGTATAAATCAGCCAATCCTCATCAAATAAGTCCATTGCCTTATCCATATCCAATAAGCTCATGTTTGCTTCAAAGTAGCTCTTGAAATCATTGATGCAGGCAAAATAACCGCGATGGCTTACGCCACGGATATCTAGTTCACTGCACATATCGTTTACGATATCACGGAACCAATATAGAGAACTTGTATTCGCTGCTTTTACCACCAATTGAATAAATAAGTCCTTTGATAATACATAGGTCTCCAATGAGATATTGCGGCTCTTGTAAATACCGCGATTCTTCTCAATGGACAAAACGCCTTTTTGTTTATTCAGATTCAATACATCACAGTCAATATATGCCTCTTTGGCATTGTCTACGCTTTGATATAACATCGTAATGTCGGCGCCGCTTTCCATATGGCGTTCTAACAGATCCGCAAAATCCATGCGATAGACCATATGGGAGGGTACCAAGATTACGTAGGGATAATTGACTTCCTCAATCGCCCGCATATTATACATATAACAAGCGATATCATGATTATAAAAATCCGATTCCACATCGCTGTTGGCTGGCAGGATGTGCATCTTGCCACGCTTAGAATTGATATTATAATGGCGACCGGTGCCTAAGTGTTCAACGAGTGAACGTGGCTTATCCTTGATATGAACCTGAATATGATTGACCCCGCTATTGCTTAAATTAGAAATTGGAAAATCAATCAAACGATAACGGCCCAGAAATGAAATCGCTCCGGCCGGACGATACTCCTGTAATCCTTTGATCCTAACACTCATTCCCTCAAAATTGACAATTCCAAACGCATTACACATTTCAATCACACCTCACTCGCTTCGAGATCAACTCGATATGTTCACTGTTGGGGTTACCGACAACGGCTCCCGCATCTACCTTTACGCCTTGGGCAATAATCGCTCGATGGATCACTGCGCCTTCGCCGATCTCTACATTTGGCATCAACACCGCATCTTCCACATGGGCATCCTTGGCGACTTTCACACTGGTAAACAGAACCGAATTTTTAACCTTGCCATCCACCACACACCCTTGATTGATATAGGAATTGTCTACCTCCGCATGTTTACCGATATATTGTGGTACCGTCGCAACATCTTCGGTATAGATCTTCCAAGTCGGATCATTGAGATCCAACTCATTGTCTTTGCTTAACAGATCCATATTTGCTTCCCACAGCGAATCAATTGTTCCAACATCTTTCCAATAGCCTTTGAACTGATAAGCAAACAAGCGTTTGCCTTCATTTAACAGTGCAGGAATGATGTCCTTGCCGAAATCATGATTGGAATTTGGATCCTCCATATCCGCCACCAATTTCTTGCGCAACAGTTTCCAATCAAAGATATAAATACCCATGGACGCCAAATTGCTTTTTGGATGTTCCGGTTTTTCTTCAAATTCCACAATGCGTCCTTCCTCATCCGTGTTCATGATACCGAAACGACTCGCTTCCTTGATCGGAACCGGCAAAACCGCAATCGTCGCATCCGCATCATTTTGGCGATGGAAAGATAACATCTTCGCATAATCCATCTTATAAATGTGATCACCGGATAACACCAGCACATATTCCGGCGAATGACTGTCGATAAAATCAATATTCTGGGAAATCGCATCCGCAGTACCACGATATACATCGAAAGCCGCACCGTCTTTTTCCCGAGGAGGCAACACATAAACCCCGCTATCACGCGCATCCAAGCCCCATCGTGAACCTGCCGCCGCATAAGAGTTTAACAGCACGCTTTCATACTGTGTCAACACACCAACCACATTGATATTGGAATTGGCACAGTTACTGAGGGGGAAATCAATGATGCGATATTTCCCTCCATAGTAAACTGCCGGTTTGGCGATTTTCTTTGTGAGCGCCTCCAAACGAGTACCGCGCCCTCCGGCCAAAATCATAGCCAACATATTATTCTGTCTCATTTTAAATCCTCCTTTCGCTTCTTCCCTTCAGCGTTTCGCTGAATGATCTTACATTTCATTGGTTTGATACGTATTCCCAACCATTTGCATTGATGTAGTTATAAATGCATGGCAGACACACGCATACCATTTTACCATATCCCTACTCAAAACCTGTGTTTATTCCATCGACATTTTTTTCATTCTACGCTATCCATCATCATCCTTCAAGACTGCTTGTGCGGCGGTTACGATTGCCATTTGATAGATCTCCTCCTCGCTCGCACCTCTGCTCAAATCGTTTAAGGGCTTACGCAAGCCCTGTAAAATCGGACCGACTGCCTCAAAACCACCTAAACGCGCCATCAACTTATAACCGATGTTACCGGCATCCAAAGAAGGGAAAATCAATGTATTTGCCGATCCGGCAACACGTGAATGCGCCGCTTTCATCAAAGCCACTTCTTGAACCAAGGCAGCATCCAACTGTAATTCACCATCCACCTCATACGTAAGCGGTAATCGTTTCAAACGTTTCACTGCCTCGCGCACCTTTTCAACACTGGGGCCACTGCCACTTCCCAGTGTACTGTAAGATAATAATCCTACACGTGGTGTCATCCCAAACATTTGCGCAGTTTTAGCACACTGTATGGTGATTTCTACCAACTGTGCCGCATCAGGTTCTATGTTCAAGGAACAATCTCCCAAGATAAAGCGCCGCTCGCCTTGCTTCATCAGGAAACAACTGGATACAATATCACAGTTTTCCTTTGGCTTGATCAACTGTAACGCCGCACGCAGCGTTTCCCGTGTGGTAATCGTTGCCCCGCCAAGCAAACCATCGACATCGCCCATTACCAAACACATGGTCGCGAAATACTGAGGCTGTCTCAACTGATCACAGCACTCCAATGCACTCAGTTTCCCTTTGCGCAACTCTACCATGCGCAGAATCATTTCATCCATGCGCGGATATGTACTCGGATCCATAATCGGAATGTCGGCGATATCTATATGATATTCCGCAGCCTGCCGACTTATGTCCAAACGTGATCCATTCAACACCGGTTGAATCAATCCTTCTTTTGCCAAACGTACAGCACAGCGCATCACCCGCGGATCCCATCCCTCGGTAAATAGGATTTTAAGATTTTTACCCGCAATCCTACATTTTAAATCATCCATGGAGTTCCCTTCTTCTGTAAACGCTTTCTTATTATTTATATTATATCTTATTTCAAACAGAAAAGAAAGGCCTTTCCAAAGAATAATCCATGCTTTTTTAAAGGAAGGAAAATTCATCGAAAAGGGAGGTGAATTTAATTGGAAAGAAAGGGATTTTGGGTGATGTAGAAGTGAGATTTCGATTGGCAAAAAGAGGATGGGATAGTAGAATTGCGTGCGAACAAGCCAAAACGATCTGATCGACACCTGCTTGGATGGACAAGATACCTTATTTATATTTTTTCTTTATTTCGATATCAACCCAACGTAAATATCCATTCAGCCCTCTTTGCCTCATCTCATCCCACTACTACATATGCATATAAAAACTCTGAGTGTATAACCCAGAGTCCTTTTATCTTAAATATCCATGCCTTTCTGTGCCGCAGTCACAATTGCCATCTTGAATACTTCTTCCTCATTACATCCACGGGAAAGATCATTGATTGGTGCGTTTAATCCTTGCAGAATCGGACCGATTGCCTCATATCCACCCAAACGCGCCGCAATTTTATAACCGATGTTTCCGGCATCTATATTAGGGAAGATGAATGTATTCACATGACCGGCAACCGCAGAATCAGGAGCTTTTAATTTCGCAACTTCATCGGATACACAGCAGTCAAACTGCATCTCACCATCCACCTCAAAATCCAGTGGCATGCGTTTCAAGCGCTCACTTGCCTCCTGAACCTTCGCAACACTTTCTCCCTTTGCGGAACCATATGTTGAATAAGACAATAGACCAATGCGCGGTTCAATCCCGAATTGACGAACCGTGCGCGCCGTTTGTAGCGTAATCTCTACCAATTCATCCGTATTGGGATTGATATTGATGGAACAATCCCCCATTACCAACTGTTCTTCTTCCTTTAACAAAATAAAGCAGCTGGATACCAAGGAATTACCCGGACGTGCCTTGACCAATTGTAATGCCGGACGCACCGTATCCGCCGTAGAATACGTCGCACCACCAAGCAAACCATCCGCATAACCCATCTGAACCAGCATGGTTCCAAAATAGTTGGTCTGCAATAACAACTGATGACAAGTCTCTGCGTCCATTTTACCTTTGCGCAGTTCCACCATCTTCGTCACCATCTCCTCCATGCCCTGATATTCCATGGGATCGACAATTTCCATTCCCTCTACGCTGACACCGCTTGCCTTGGCACACGCAACGATCTCAAAGCGATTGCCCAACAATACCGGTACGATGATGTTCTCCTGATAGAGCCGCACCGCCGCTTTTAAAACGCGGGGATCCGATCCTTCCGTAAATACAATCCGGATGTCCTTTCCTTTTATTTTATTGATGAGTTCGTTAATCATAAGCAGATAGCCTCACTTTCTGTTTTTTTTCCTTAGTTATTATACACCCAAACCCATTGGTAAGAAAAGCCATTTTATGAAATCAACCATAGTATTTTCTTTGTTTTTATATTATAATATCCCCGTTACAGAGTAGAAATATGCGCGTCAAGTACATCCTGAACGGGGAGTTGTCAGTTTGGCGAAAAACATCATTGTTTGCGGTGCATATTTCGCATCCCACTGTTGCCTATGAAAAGAATTTTCAAGCACCTTCTTTTTCATACGCGATGATGGAAAAGGAGGTCTTTTTATGAACAAAAACTTTGTACACAAACGATTGACTTTTTGGCAGGATTCTCTGCACGAAGTAAAACAGGTGAAAAGTATTTGTATTGCGGCAATGATGATGGCTTTAAATACATTATTGGGTTATTTCAAAATCATTGTCATTCCCAAATTGCTGACAATTAGTTTTGCGTCACTGGCGATTGCATCCTGTGCAATGTGCTGTGGTCCGTTACTAAGCGCTGTGATGGCAGGAGCGGCTGATATCATCAAGTATCTGGTTCGCCCCGATGGTCCCTTCTTCATCGGCTTTACCTTGAATGAGTGTCTTACTGCCATGATTTATGGATGCCTGTTTTATCGACAAACTTCCATTTCACTAAAGCGCTGTATAGCGGCACGCTTACTTGTGGCAATATTGATCAATTTACTGCTTACGCCGCTTTGGCTCTATATGTTATATGGAGATAGTTTCTGGGCCATGCTCAGTGTACGGATCACCAAGAATCTGCTTATGTTTCCCATTGATACAGCACTGCTTTATCTTGTACTGAAAACTACAGGCAAAGTTATGGCACAGATGCGCATTCATAACCATAAGTAGTGCTGTTACCCTGTTTCATGGTAAAGTAAGTCTTTTTTAGACTTAGCTTGCGTTTGGTGCTTGGCGTGCATAGCGAAGTGAAAAAAGATGCACATAAAGTAGTATACATAAAACAAAGGGCATTGATGTGAAGTCAGAATTGACCACATATGCCCTTTTATTTTTTTATGTTTCAATAAGATCAGATGAAAACATGATTTACAGTTTTAAATCAATGATGCGCTCCCATGTGAACTGTGGTCTGCCAAAGTGGCCATAACAGGAAGTTTGTGCATAGATCGGTTTACGCAGATCCAATTCCGCAATGATATTGGATACCGTAAAGTCAAAGTTTTGTTGGATGATTGCCAATAATTCCTCATTGGATTTTGTACTTGTGCCAAAAGTATCTACCATAATGGAAACCGGATGCGCCTTGCCAATCGCATAAGCGACTTGAATTTCGCATTTCCGCGCTAATTGATGGGCAACGATATTTTTGGCCACATAACGACAATAATACGCCGCACTGCGATCTACCTTACTGGGATCTTTACTGGAAAAACAACCACCGCCGATGCGCCCCATACCGCCATAAGTATCTACGACGATCTTGCGCCCGGTAGTGCCACTGTCCCCAAAACTGCCTCCCAATACAAAACTGCCACTTGGATTGATTAGGATTTTTGTATTGTCATCCATGAGATTTGCGTCAATGATCGGTAGGATTACCTCTTTCATGACTAGATCCGCAATCTCTGCTTGGGTTGCTTCAGGGGTGTGCTGTGTGGAAACGACAATCGTATCTATGCGTTTTAAGCGATCGCTTTCATACTCTACGCTGACTTGCGTCTTGCCATCCGGTCGCAGAATCGCATGTTTGCGACGTACATCACTTAACTGCTTGGCCAAGCGATGCGCATAATCAATCGCCGCCGGCATATATTGATCCGTATCATCACAAGCATATCCAAACATGATGCCCTGATCACCGGCACCAAGTTCGTTTCCTCCATGCACAACCGCCTGATGAATTTCATTTGACTGCTTATTCACCTTTACCATGACATGATAATCCTCTTCATAGCCAATGGCACGGATCGTATCCAGCGCAATCTGTTCATAGTTCAATTTTGCATTTGTATTCGCTTCCCCGTAAATTAAGACAAAATCATCTTTGATCGTGCATTCCACAGCCATATTGCTTGAGGGATCCTGCGTTAATGCGGCATCCAAAATGCGATCCGCAATCTGGTCGCAGATCTTATCGGGATGTCCTTCGGTAATACTCTCCGATGTAAACAAATAGTGACTCATATCTTTCCTCCTATAAAAAAGCCCTCTGACAAGAGAAGGCACATATCGTATGATTGCCGTATCTCTTATCGCTGTCAGCAGTACCACCTTGCTCATGCAGGTTGGCGTGGGATCAAACGAGCTGACTCTCTAACCCATCTCTTGATAAAAAGGCTGTTAATATTAAACCACAAAGCCAAAGGGATTGCAAGTAGAATTAAAAAAAGTGCGTAAATTGTCCATAATCACCCTTTTAGGATAAGGCATTCCAACCAATGATGCACGCGGAAGTTTGAATGGTTACTTGCTAGGTTTACACTGATGGATTCTATATTGCTTTCGATAGATACGCGGCGCACATTTCATCTGATCCTTAAAACATTTACCAAAATAACTCAATTGATGAAACCCGGTGCACTCGGCAATATCATTGATTGACAAGGTCGTGTTTATTAACAAATCAGCGGCCTTGGACAAACGATATTCACTGAGATATTTCATCGGTGTCGTATCAAGTTTATCCCTAAAACAGCGCAGACACTCCGATTCACTGACTTGTGCGCTGGCTGCCAGTTGATGCAGGGTGATATCCTCATGATAATGCGCTTCAATATAATGCAAAAACAAACGGATGCGCTCATTGATCACATCACTCTTTTGTTCTTTTACCGCCATGTTTTTTTGTAAAATGAGCCATAATGAGTTTAATAAGACAAGCACTTCATAGGCATACCACTCATCTTTTTGCTGCTCCAACGCACAAAGCTGTTGCAAACGATCCAAAACCGCTGGATGCCAAGGCTGCTTACCATCCAATACATATAGAATTACTTGTTCTTGTTCAATGAAGCGATGAACCATACTTTTGATTGGTGATCCCAAGTAAAATTCAAGAAAATAAATAGGAAAGCGAATACTATTATAGTGACATCGGCCGACATTATCAATGCGATGGACCATACTGCGATTGATAAAAGCCCCTTGTCCTTTTTCTAACTGCATTTTTTCATTCAGTGTCGTGATCTCAATCCTGCCTTTGTGCACATATACAAACTGTAAATCCTCATGCCAATGCATGACGCGAAAACCACGGCTGCGGGGATAACTTTCTTCATCTATGATATCTATGACCAAATACGGAAAATCGGTATGTTGATTCAGATTTGATACATTGAGGTAATTAGATTGCTTCATGTGGCCCTCCGTTTGGTGATATTTTGATAGTTTTTGATGATATTTTAATAGTATGGCTGCCTAAATAATGATATAATTGTAATCGTTATGATGAAAATGTCAAGTGTCTGTATGCAAATGCACTGAGCGCATCATGTAAATATGTTGTAGGTAGTTTATGTTATAAATGATAGAAAAGGGGACAAGGAAATGAAAACAAAGCAACTTGATTTCGCAAACGGCAAGATTGTCAATAATATCATCGGAGCCGCAACACCGATGTTAATTGCCCAAATATTGAATCTGCTTTACAATATCGTGGATCGCATCTATATCGGGCAGATCCCCGATGTTGGTAAGCTCGCATTAGGAGCGCTTGGATTGTGCTTTCCCATTATTGCGATCGTTACTGCATTTACGAATCTATATGGGGCAGGCGGTGCGCCACTTTGTTCGATTGAACGCGGCAAAGGAAATCGTGAGAGCGCTGAAAAGATTATGAATACTTCGTTTTATCTGTTAATCATTACCGGAGTTATTGTAATGGTCATTGGACTACTATTCTGTGAACCATTATTGCGCTTGTTTGGTGCCTCAGATGCCTCTATGGTATATGCGCAGCCTTATATGCGCATCTATATGTGCGGTACGATCTTTTCCATGATTGCACTTGGTATGAATCCCTTCATCAATGCGCAGGGATTTGCGAATGTCGGAATGACAACCGTATTTATCGGAGCCGCCTTGAATTTCGTCTTGGATCCTTTGTTTATCTTTGTTCTTGATCTTGGCGTAGAAGGTGCAGCTTGGGCAACGATCTGCTCACAATTTGTATCTGCCTTATTTGTATTGCGTTTTCTGTTAAAAGGCAAATCAGAACTGCATATCCATTTAACCAAACACTTTGCTTGGGAAAAGGAACATGTCAAAAATATCATCGGTTTAGGCAGTGCCAGTTTCGTAATGCAGTGCACAAACAGTTTGGTACAGATTTGCGCGAATAACGTATTGGGTACATTTGGCGGTGATATGTATATCTCTACGATGACGATTATCAATTCTGTGCGGCAAATATTAGATACACCGGTGCTGGCTATCGCAGATGGCGCATCTCCGGTATTGAGTTATAATTACGGTGCTCGAAATTATGGCGGTGTGAAACAGGCCATCCGTTTTATCACTGTAATCGGTATGATTTATACCGCTGTCGTATGGGTATTGATTCTTCTGTTTCCGGCCATGTTTATTTCCATATTCAATCAAGATGCGGCGCTGCTCGATATAGCAGTCCCCGCCCTGCATACCTATTTCTTCGCTTTTATCTTCCAAGCGCTCATGTACTGTAGCCAAGCAGTATTTAAATCGTTAAACAAGAAAAAACAAGCGATCTTTTTCTCCATACTGCGCAAAGTGGTAATTGTCGTACCGCTAACTTTCCTACTGCCGTATGTAGGTGGTTTGGGCGCAATGGGCGTATTTGCGGCGGAACCGGTGTCCAATGTAGTGGGAGGAAGTATCTGTTTTATTGCCATGCTTTGTACGGTGATTCCGGAATTGAATCAAAAAGGCAAGCAAGTATCGACGAATTAAATGTATGCCTTGATCAATAAAAAATAATATTTAAAAAGAAGTGATGATGGTAGTTTCACTTCTTTTTTTGATACTTATTTAAGTTGACATCATTCACACTGCTTCAAATACACATCAATATAATCAATCAAAGGCTTTCTGATCACTTCTTTTTGATGATTCTGATACCATAGATAAGCCTCCCGCAAACCTTCCTCCATCGGCAATGTCTTGGGGAGCAGTTCTTGCATCTTGGATACATCCAGATAATATTCATAATTATAAAATCTAAAATATTGACGTTGTTCTACATGCTTGGACACTGATATAAAAGTAGGTGTTTCACCACAAATATGATAACAAAGACTGACCCAATTACGAATTGTAATGGGTGTATCATTGCCTACATTCAATATATGCGCAGTTGGTTTTGATATTAAGATGTTTTCCATTAAGAGACATAAATCCTGCACATGAAAGGATTGCAGTTTCATATCACCTTGTTGGGGCAAATAGAAGGGACGTTTCTTCTCTGCACATTCAAACACAAAAGCCTCACGATATACGTTATTCATCGGACCATATAAATAGGGCGGACGAAGGATGTACGCATTGGGATCGTGTGCCAGTAGTGCTTGTTCCGCCGCAATTTTATCTGTCCCATAAGTTCCCCAATAACAGTTTTCACCCAGTGGCGTATCTTCACTGATTGGCTGCTTATTTCCTTGTGGATAAACAGCACTGGAACTAATCAAAATATAGGTATCATAAGTAAATCCACCCGCAAGCAGATCTTCAATATCCTGCGCATGATAAGCGGTAATATCTAGCACTGCATCAAAATGTTTGTTTTGTAATAAATCCCCTAAATGGTGACGATCTCCCTCAAGCAAAATCACCCCATCTGATTGTTTATGATGGTTACGATTAAGCACAAAAACCTCACAGCCACGTTTTACAAAGTATTCCGCCGCATAACGGGATACAAATACCGTACCACCGGTAATCAAAATTCGCTTATTTAAAAGTTCCATGCTTCTACCTCTTGTCGCGTCGGTATGGATGGCAGTGCGCCCTGTTTTGTACAAGCGATTGCGGCTGCCTGAGCCCCTAACCTCATCGCATCTGCGATACTAGCACCTTGAATGAGCGCACCGAAGCAATAGCCGGTAAAGGTATCTCCTGCCGCCGTTGTATCCACTGCTTTTACAGGATATGCCGCTTGATAAAGGGTGGTCGTTTCATCACCATAGAATGCCCCCTGTTTTCCTAAGGTCACAATAATTTGTTTGTTCGCAAAGCATTTCATCATGCCTGTCAGCAACGTCTTACCATCCAATGCATTGACAGACTCATATTTCTGCTTTATCAACATGCGTGCTTCTTCCTCATTAACAATCCATGCATCCACATAAGAAAGCGGAAGTTGTAAAATCTGTTCATTCATCGGTGAGGGATTCAGCACAATCCGCATCCCCTTATGATGAGCCTGCGTCATGATTTCGGCCATTTGATTGATCTCATTTTGTAAAACCAATAAATCTCCACTGCCAAACTCGGATAGGATCAATCTGACATCTTTTTTTGTGAAAGTTTGATTTGCGCCACCATATAACAAGATGCAGTTCTCTCCATCCGGTGTCGTTTGAATGATCGCATGGCCACTGGGGCATGGTTTTCTTAGAATCAAATCCATTGAAATAGCAGCCTTTGCCAATTCCTCCAACAAGCCTTCTCCATCTTCTGCTCCAATCGCCGCACCCAAACAGACCTCAACCCCACATCGCTTCATTGCGATGGCCTGATTCAAGCCTTTCCCACCATAAAACACTTGCCTGCGACTTGCAGATACCGTTTGCTTGGCCTGCACAAAATCTTGTACCTGATAGACATAATCTAAATTGCATGCCCCAAATACCAACGCTTTTTTCATCGTAGTTCCTCGCTGTTTCCGGTTCTTATATAGAATGAGCAGAGATCATTTTGACCACTATTCGCCTTAACTTTGATACAAGCAGTTTTCAACTGCCATTCCAAGCATACATCGTCTCGCTTTCCCATAATTATCAAAAGATGATATCACTTATGATACGGCTGATGATGCAGGATCGTAAAAGCACGATAGACTTGTTCACAAACCAACAATCGCACCATCTGATGCGGAAAGGTGAGATCAGACAATTTCCAGCGCCAATCACTGCGCTGAATCACTGCCTCACTGATCCCAAGCGATCCGCCAATCACAAAGGCAATATCGCCACCGCCATAGGTTTGCACGTTATGGATTTTTTCCGCAAGCTTGACGCTATCTATCATATGACCTGCTAAATCAAGCAATATCACATGATCGCTTGGTTTGAGTCTGGCCAAAAGACGCTCCCCCTCTTTGCGTTTGACTTCCATCATTTGCGCTGTGGACAAGGATTGGGGAGCCATTTCATCCGCAACCTCGATGATTTCTATTTTGGCAAATGCGCCCAA
Source organism: Erysipelotrichaceae bacterium (assembly GCA_022799495.1). Taxonomy (GTDB): domain Bacteria; phylum Bacillota_I; class Bacilli_A; order Erysipelotrichales; family Erysipelotrichaceae; genus C-19. Next base: position 40,718 of record JAAWON010000002.1, read on the forward strand.
GCGCTTCTCATATTCTTTAATCAGTGCCAACAGCGCCTTCTCACGACATTTACCTACGGCAACAATCTTAATCACTGTAAAGTTACCTCAACCTGTATCTCTTCCCCATCACGATGAATGGTTAAGGTGACCTCATCACCAACTTGCTTGGCATACAAGGCTTGCCGAAATGTTTTCATCGAGGTGATCAGCGTCTCATCCAGTTTCACAATGATATCGCCATTTTGAATCCCTGAGCGTTGTGCCGGTCCGCCAAACGCCATTCGCGTTACCATGATGCCCTGCTCATCCTCAATCCCTTCACGCATTCTAAGAAACATATTCAGTTGTGCCAAATCCACGCCATTGATTCCTAAGTTAGGCCGTATGACTTGGCCGTTTTTTTCCAACTGCTGCACAATCGGCACAACCTCATTGATCGGAATCGCAAAGCCGAAGCCTTCTACCTCAGTATCGGCAATCTTCATCGAATTGATGCCAATCAATTCTCCTGCCATATTGATCAAAGGGCCACCGCTATTACCCGGATTGATTGCCGCATCAATCTGAAATACGGTCATATCCCAGTCTTGCGCTGAAGAAACCGTTCGATTCGTTCCTGAAATCAAACCTCCCGAAACACTACCCTGATATTCCACACCAAGCGGAGAACCCATCGCAATGACATATTCACCTTTTTTGACCAGTGAAGAATCCCCCAACGTGAACGCCTCTACCTCACTGTCAGTTTTCATCTTCAATAACGCTAAATCCGTTAATTCATCACTGCCGACTACCTCTGCCTCAGCACTTGTCTGATCGGCAAACATCACTTTGACGCCACGGCCATCCTTGATGACATGATGGTTGGTAATCACATAGACATGATCCTGATCAATACGATAAATCGCTCCGCTACCGGAACCAATCTCCTGCTCCCCATAAAGGGATATTACCGTTACCACCTTATGTTCGCTTTTCGCCACCAATTCACTGACGTCGCTCGCTATTTCGCTGCGTGCACTCATTATGGATGCACCACCTACATTGCCCCCATCAGCCTTTTCCTGTTTCAATGTATACACTTCATAGGATAAAATTATGTTCCACCCAAGCAGGGTTAGAAGTAAAACCGCAATGATTTTTTTCATCCCTTGTTTCCTCCTACATAAATACCGAATTGTTCTGCCGCATAAATAGTGAGATTTGCACAAGGCAGTTCCTTTTGTTTCAAGCGATCAATCAGCGTATCTGCGGCTAATTGACGATGATTGCCCTCCTGCGAAATATGTGCCAATATGATCTCCTTGGTTTTATCCCCGATTACCTGCGCTAAAATATTCGCACTGTCCTCATTGCATAGATGTCCATAATCATTGATAATGCGCTGTTTGACAAATACCGGGCGACTTGTCTGCATCAGCATTTCAATATTATGATTGCTTTCAAACACATAGTAATCCGCATTCACAAGATAAGGCATTACATCACGGCGAATATAACCGGTATCCGTCACATACACCAGTTTTTCTTGACCACTTTCCAGCACATAACCGACGGTTCCTTCACAATCATGGCTCATCGGTAATACGGTAATATCAAAAGAACCGATGCGCAAGCGATCATAAGGCTGTATATCATGCGCATCTGGGCGCTGTGTCTTGGCACAAGAGAATAGGGGAAGTTCATCAAACATGCGTAATTGGGAAACGTGATCCTTATGCGTATGTGTGATCAGCATACCATCTGCCTTATGATAATTATAATGTAGCCGTTCAAAGCATTGATTCAAATAACGCTTTGTCGTACCACAATCAATGATCAGTTCACTATCCTCATTTTTAATCAGGCAACAATTCCCCTTAGAACCGCTGGCCAATAGTGCGAACTTCATCACAAGCCCACCAGCGTTTCCGGGTCTAAGCGCACCCCATTATAGCGAATTTCAAAATGCACATGCGGACCGGTCGCATAACCTGTCATACCAATATTGCCGATTGGCTCACCCTGTTGTACCACCGTGCCGGGAGGATAAAAGCCGGGACTGCTCATGTGACCATAATAGGTCTGATAACCGTTGTTATGATCAATGATCATGTAATAGCCACCCATGTAATCAAATGAATTGGTCACCACTGTACCACGATCACTCGCTAATACATGACCCCAGAAGTTATAACGATTCTGGACATCGGTTGCCTGATGCCCGCTATAACAATACCAACTGCATGTAATTGAAACTACTTCTACCGGCCAGCGGAAATGACCGCTACCGATATGCGGATACACCTTCGTTCCAACCCGTTTTACCTCACGAACCGGCTGTTTGGTAATCACACTGGAAATCTTTTTACCACTACCGGTGCTTTGACCATTCACAAAGGTTTCCTGATAGCGGGCATTCTCTCTGCCCAATTCCTGCTTGGTCTCAATAAACTCAGAGCCTTCCCGCAGGGTATCATCATATACAATCAGCGTCTCATTGGGATAGACTACTTCCTCTACCTGATTTTCCTTTGTGACTTCAAAGTGAATCGGACTATTGATCGAGGTAACATTCAATTCCGTGCCTACCTTTAATAACTGGTTTTCACTTACCAATACATCGGAATTTAATGCCAATAAATGAGGAATAGAAAGATGATTCAACCACGCGATACCTTGTACTGTATCATATTCCTGCGTTGTATAGTATTCGCTTTCTCCCTCATAACCATAACTGATAATTTTCAATGCCTCTTCTTCGCTTTTGGCGATTTTACTGATCGGCGCTAAACCGCGACTTACACTCATATCTTCTTTAAATGCCGCATCCTTGACTCTGGAACCATATTGATACTCACCCAACTCCGGTGTTTCCTTTCCGGAGTTTAACAGACGATAGGATTCCTCATCAATAAAATTCAATGCGAATGCATCACGGGCAGCCACAAAATCATCAAGGTTCTTGACATACATCACTTCACCATTGGAAAACTCAATCTTATGGGCCTCGACACTAAACAACTGATTCTCATGGATATAATTCAGAATTTCCTCATCCTTATCCTCATAGGTAAATAAACTTACCTCATCAACGATATGGATGTCCTCACCTAAACCTAACTTTGTATTGGGATAGTCCTGTTGGTACGATTGTTCATAAGCATCCACAAGCAGGGCATCCAATTTATTTTTGTCACTTAGTATGCCAATGACACGCTCTTTCTCATAAATGATATGATAGGTACGCTGTCCTTCATTACTTGCGCTCATTGCTTGCGGTATGATCGCATCATCTAAAAGCGTCGCTGCCGCAATATCACTATGGACTTGGTTAGGACGAAAGTATGGAGCGATCCATGTCAGTATCAATGCCGCCAATATGGATCCCAGCAGCATATAAGATTGTTTCATGTGTACCCCTCCTTTCCTGTCATATATAGCCAATCGGTAAAGATTGGAGTGTATTCAACTTAGCCTTGATAAGCACCGCTCTCTTCCATTGCCGCACTGTAATTATAGAATGCCGAAATTGCTTTATCAAAGGCTAATTCTACTCGTCCGGTTGCCCCATTGCGATGCTTTGCGATATCCACATCGGTACGTTCTGGTGCGTCAACTTGCTCAGCGCTTTTATCTTTGTTGTAATATTCTTCACGAAATAAAAACATCACAATATCGGCATCCTGCTCAATAGATCCTGATTCACGCAGATCCGACAGCATCGGATGTTTGTCTGTACGCGTTTCCACGGCACGCGATAACTGCGATAAGGCAATGACAGGGCATTCCATTTCTCTTGCCAAGCCTTTTAAGGCGCGCGAAATCTCTGATATCTCCTGCTGGCGGTTATCACTTCCACCCCTAGCGCTACCACTGATTAACTGAAGGTAATCGACAATGACCATATCCAAACCATGTTCACTTTTCAATTTGCGACACTTGGAATAAATCTCCGCAATTTTTAGGTTGGAGGAATCATCAATGAACAGTTTCGTACCGCTCAATTCATTGGCTGCTTCATTCAAGCGATTAAAGTCATCATCGCTCATATTTCCTGAACGCAGTTTATTGGATTTGACCTGACTTTTCGCACTCATGATACGACGCATCAATGATTCAGCCGGCATCTCTAAGGAAAAGATGGCCACTGCTCCCTCATTGTACTGTGCCGCATGTAGTGCAAGATTCAGTGCAAATGCTGTTTTGCCCATCGCCGGACGAGCTGCCAAAATAATGAGATCACCGCGCTGAAAGCCATTTGTCATGCGATCCAGATCAATGTATCCGGTTTTGATTCCGGTGATATGATCACTTGAAGATCGCAGTCTAATCAACTCCGCAATAACCGCTTGAATGACTTCCCGGCTACTTTTAAATTCCGTTGAACGACGATTGCGGGTAACTTGTAGTAAACTTCGCTCCGCCTGATCCATCAATGCATCGGTCTCATTCGCTGTATCAAAACCCAGTTCCGCAATCTCCTGTGCCGTTTGAATTAAAGCACGTACATGTGCCTTATTCTTTATCAATTCAATATAATGCAGGCTGTTGGCAGCGGATACCGCTGTATCACACAGTTTTAATATATAATCTGCACCGCCAACCAAATGAAGTTCCTCGCCATCCTGTAAACGTGTAATCAAGGCAATGGCATCTATTGGCTTACCATTCTCATTCAAATACTGCATCGCCGCATAAATCCGCTGATGAATATCTAAATAAAAATCCTCTTTTGCCAATCCCTGATCCAACGCCAGTTTAACGACATTGCCATAGACAAGCATAGCACCTAATATCGCCTGTTCTGCCTCGTTACTATGGGGATATTCCCTGCTCATAGCCTCATTCCTTTCCCAATTCGCTGTGTATGTCTATTCACTCACATGCACTTTGATGACGCCAATCACCTTATTATTATACAAGTCCACCTTGACATCCGTATACCCTAAAGCAGCGATTTTGTTTGTATCCAACACTTTGCGCTTATCAATTTTAATATCATACTGCGCTGCCAACTGCTCGGCAATCTGCTTAGTGGACACGCTGCCAAACACTCTTCCATCACTGCCGCCCTTCACTTTAAACTCCAGCGTAATGGTTTCCAGACGTTTTTTGATTTCCTGTGCTTCTGCCTCACGCTGTTTTTCTTTTAAGGCATCCTGTAAGTTTTGTTCATCTAAAATTTCCAATGATTTCTTTGTCGCTTCCACCGCCATGTGCTGACGAATCAAAAAATTACGACCATACCCATCGGCTACTTCAACGATATCACCCTTTTTCCCCAGTTTCTTTACATCATTTAACAGAATCACTTTCATCTTCACGTTCCTCCTGTTCATTTAAGTATTCATCAATGACTGCTTTGAGTTCTGCCTCCAATTCAGAGACCTCGGCATGTTCACGAGACAGTGCCGCAGCGCTGAAATGGCCGCCGCCCTGCATGCGCTCCATCAAAATCTGCACATTGATTTCACCCTTGGAGCGTGCTGAGATACCAACCGTTCCCTCTGCCGTATAGGCAATCACAAAACTTGCCTCAATCCCTTTGATATTCAATAATGCATCTGCACTTTTCGACATCATCGTGCGATGCACAATACGACCATCCCGAACTGCCGCAATCAACAGATTGCCTTGATATTTCTTTGCATATTTGGTAATACCTGTTTGTTCCTCAAAATCATCAAAACTCTCTTTTAACATATTCTCAGCACTCACTGTATTTACGCCGAGTTTACGCAGATAAGCCGCCGCCTCAAAGGTCCGACTTCCGGTACGCATTTTAAAGCGATTGGTATCAACCAAAATACCGAGATAGATTAAGGTTGCCTCCTCTTCAGACAATGCGACCTTGTTTGCTTGATAAGGGAAAAATTCCGTAATCAGTTCACATACAGAAGAGGCACTGCTTTCAATATAGACAAGCAAGGGACTGTCAATAAAGCTTTCTGTACGGCGATGGTGATCAATCACCATTGTTTTACCCGCATTTGCCAAAGTAAGTGGTGCGCCACATTGTTCCGGCGCATTATGATCCACAACGATTACCAAATCATTATCCTTCATCATTTTAACAGCTTCTTCATCGCTGATAAAATGATGGCGCTGTGCAAGATGAGCGGAAAACTGTTTCATTGCTTCCGCAAGCTGGTATTCAATTCCGCCGCTGCGAGATACGATATAGACCGGCGCATCATAGGCGCTGCACAAACGACTCATTGCCAAGGCCGCTCCCATACAGTCAAAGTCCATTTCACGATGCCCGACGATATACACATGGTCAGCCTCCATAATCGCTTCCTTCACCGCCTGTGCCATGACACGCACGCGTACTTTACTTCGTTTTTCTTTCGCCTCGCTGTTTCCGCCATAGTATTTGACATTTTCACCATACTTTTTAACCGCGACCTGATCACCGCCACGGCTTTGAGCCAATTCCAGCAGATCATTCACCATCTGATCCAACAGACGATAATCACAGGTGCCACGTGCATAAGACATCGACAGTGTAATGGATACATCAATTTCCTCGGCCGCGCTGCGCACTTCATTTAATATGGAAAAGCGATCCCGTACAATATCGGTATAAATGCCTTCATCCAGTACCACCAGAAAACGATCCGAGCGCAACCTACGCACTAACATACCGTATTTACGCGCCCAATCCAGCAATGGTTGACGCAGATTCGTATTGATCAACGCCATTTTCGCTTCGTCCTCGTATTGTTGGATCTCCATATAATTATCTAATTGTAGTAAGCCGATGACAATGCCCTCCTGCGTATATTTGGTTTTCAGTTCAATCAATTCACTGACATCGCGTACATATAGCACTTGCGCATTTTCCTTGCGAACGATCTCATAGATGAAATCACCATCTTTGGCTATGATCTCATCCACATCATCCTGAAATAATTCATTGACCTGTGGAATCCAAGCAGACAGTTTTTTGCCGACGATATTCACACCACGATTGGTCAGCACATCATTGATCCAAGTCGCATTGTACCCCTCATCATAGGTAATAATGCCAACTTGTCCAAAACTGAGCGCATCCTTCGCATCACTGCCAAGGATACGTGAGATATCAATATCGGTATTTTCTTTCTCACTTTGGTAGCGATACATAATCCAGATGATCATGAGTACATTGATAGCGAGCATCAGCCAGATCAAATAGACATTCAAAGTGATTCCTGAAAATTGAAGCATTGCCACAGCGGCGATTTCCGCTAAGATCAATATGCCAATTTGTACCTGAAAGTTCTCCAGTCGTTCCATAAAAAACACCTCATTTTCATTTCGCTTCTGTTTTACGCTAGATACAGAATCCTAAAGATGCCATACCATGCGATAAAGATGCGCATCGGTGTCCACAATAGCGAAACCAACACCGCAAGCACGCCCAATGAACCAAGCCAGCGCCGATGCAGCACCACTGCCAAGCGCAGTACATCCAGCATGCCTTGCGCACTTAATACAGCAAGATCCAGCACATACACAGCCGTGCATAGAACCAAACTGTTTCCCTCTAATTTTAACACATTTTTAAGTGAAAATAACAGCCAAATACAAATACTTAACCAACCGAACCATTTCGGTAGTTTCCATGTATGAATCGGCTTCAACTGCGGTGCTTTTAAACGCATCCTTGTCAATAACACAACGGCCAGCAAATGCACACAAAATGTTTGTAAGAAAGCTGTAATCACGCTGATGAGCAAAGCGGCCATAAAAGCGACTTGCCCAAGATTTAGCGAAGAAATAGACAACATCTCCATCAAACGCTGTGCAATAATGATATCGTCCTGTGGATCATAGCCGAATACTTGAGCAAACAGAACCATTGTGATGAAATAAGAAGCCAGTGTCAACCAAGCACACCAAGTCAGCAGCCATGCATTGGAGTGTCCCTTTTGTACGCCATGTCCATATACAACGCCACACAATAGTGCAGAAGCCAGATAAAACATCGTTGTCGGCAGCGCAATCATAAAAGCAAGTACCATCATCGCCGTACAAGGCATCATAGCCTTTTTCCATCCATATTTCACGGTATAGACGATAATTGGCAAAGATAGAAGCCAATACAATGCATATTCCAATAATCCGGCAAATTGTCGATTGATGAGTAATACCACCCCAACCAAAGCGCTCATCATCGCTCCTTCGCTAATACTGCGTGCAGCATGATGCATGTGATTCCTCCTCCCTGTTTTCTTATGGAAAGTGTATCATAAAGTGCTATAAAAATAAAGAAAGCCTCCATCAAATGATGAAGGCCAATTTGTATTATTCGCTAACGTAAGGCAACAATGCCATCTGACGAGCACGTTTGATCGCCGTTGCCAGCATGCGCTGATATTTCGCACGAGTTCCGGTTACACGACGCGGAACAATTTTTCCATTTGCGGAAATGTAGCGTTTTAACAGCTCGATGTCCTTATAGTCGATGTATTCGATTTTATTCTTCGTAAAGTAGCAAACTTTCTTGCGTCCCATACGCTGTTTACGAAATGCCATATCGGGTATTCTCCTTTCTGTTAGAATGGTAAGTCATCACTTGCGATATCCAAGGTATCGGCGCTTGAGAAATCGGCATCAAAACTGTTGGCTGCCGGTGCGTCTGCGACATAGCCGTTGTTTCCCATTGGCTCTTGTGCCACATATCCGCCTTGTTCCGCAGCTGCTTTTTTACTTTCCAAGAACTGCACACTGTCTGCGACGATTTCCGTCACATACACACGTTTGCCGTCCTTATCATCATAATTACGCGTTTGTATTCTGCCCTCAAGACCAAGTAATGCGCCTTTTTTTACATACTGTGCCATGAAATCAGCCGTCTTATTCCAAGCAACGCAGTTGATGAAATCTGCGTCTTGTCCCTGGGAAGGAACACGGCGATTGCAGGCGATGGTGAAGGATACAACCGAGGTCCCCGTCTGCGTTTTGCGCAGCATCGGATCTTTGGTAATCCTGCCAACTAATACAACTCGATTGATCATTGTGATTGTCCTCTCTTATTCTTCACCTTGCGTTTTGATGATCATAAAGCGCACAATGTTTTGATTGATACGTGTTAGACGATCAAACTCCTGAATCCCTTCATTGTTTGATGTCACGTTCATCACAACATAGTAACCCTTTTTCATGTGGTTGATCTCATACGCGAACTCTCTCATTCCCCATTCATCCACTTTATCAATGGATCCGCTATGGTCAGTGATAATCTGATTCAAATTATCCATTACCTGCTTACGAGCGGCCTCATCCAGGGATGCGTTCACGATGTACATGATCTCATACTTTTTCATGCGTACACCTCCTTATGGTCTAATGGCCCTATCTCAAGGGATAAGGCAAGGAGTAGAGAATATCTACCCGTTTAAAGATTATAGCATTTTCATTTGCTTAAGTAAACAGTTTTTTTGCTTCATTCGCTTTTCATGAAAAAGAAACAGGGCATTGCCAATTCCTGTGGCCGCCCTGTTTATAGCTGCATTTGTTTATCTAGCAACGCTCATTTTGTTTTCGATTGTAATATCCGCTAAGCACAAACAGTGTAACTATTCCTATCCATAGCAATGCGCTTGAATCACTTGTTTTATGTCCTGCGGTATCTTTGATCGGATCATCTACATGAATATTATCGTTTGGTGTAGATGACGTCGCTGCGACAATTGCATAATGTGAATTATGTGTTGTCTTAAATTTGATGGTATCATTCTCAATCCAGCTGGGAATGAAGGTAATCTCTCCATCGTCTGAAATATACACAACACGAAGCTGTTTATTGATCATTTCTTTATCCAGTTTGATGCTTATGATCATATGGATTGTTTGATTTAGTTCCAAACGCTTTCCATCCAGATCGGTAAAGTAAATATCAAGCAGTTTTTCAAAACTATATTTACTTAAGAATGCCTGATCTTTTAACTGATTTTGGAATTGTTTCAGCGCTATCGCATCAAAATGATCAACCGCCAGCTGTACCCCTGATCCCAGATCAACATCGCTTTCTACAATGACTTCGTCCTTAGCGTAAATATGATCATAGTCAATTACGTCATCTCCTAGTAACGCATGCGCAGCCGCCATTAAAGTTTTGGTCGCCTGATCTACACGTGCTTGATCAACCTCGCGATCGTCGTTTACAGCCTGTGCGTACATGTATGCGTTTTTGAATGCGCCTGCCGTTGTCTGCGGATAGTGATCCAGTTTATCTAATAAGTATGCATATTGTTTCATAACCGCCTGTAATGCCTGCTTGTTTGCAAGTCTTACGAGCGCCGCCACTGCCTCATCAAGTTGTTTAATCGCTGTTTCAGCCTCCGCTTTGCTTAAATCATCCTCTGCCAGCAATTCGCGTGCTTGAGCGATAACTGTCTGTAGGTTCTGATAGCTTGCGCTTGTATATGCATCTTTCTGGAATGTGCTGGCTTTTTCAATTGCCTGTTCCAACAATGCTTTATCTGCTTTTTCCATCAACTGATTTTTTGCGTTTTGCAATGCCGATATGGTCGCAGCGACATTAACTTCTGTCGCAAATTCATCAGCGCTCACCTCTTTTGCATAATTCAATATTTCACTGAATTTTGCCCAGCTAGATGATGTATAGGAATCTTGCTTGATCTGCTCCAACTCGGCAATCAAATCATTCAGTGCCTGTTTATCAACACTCTGCCCATCAATATCATTCAAGGTAATGTGATCCAGCCAATGACTGCCGGCTGGGATGCTGGAAACAATATTGAACAAATAAAGTTTACCCAAGTCCGCAGGTGCCGCAACACGATATGCATAATCCTTTCCAATACATACTTCTACCTCACCCGGTGGAGTTACATACACACTGTATTTCGAAGCACTCAAATCAACTGCAAAGCGTACATGATAAGCAGTATTAGGTTCATAGGCCACATTACTTTGTACAAAGCCGATGGGTTTGCCATCTTTTAAATCGCCGTTATAAGCACCAAATTTTCCATCCTTATACATGCGCATCAGCATTGGAATCTGTGTATAAGAGGTGTGATTGGAATCATAGGCGCCTAAACCAACCGGAATATCCACAATACTGGTATCTTCTGTCGTTGTGACCATATCAAATTCAATGTTCACTTTATCCGATCCGTTTTTACCAATCTGGCGCTGTGCCGTTGTCGCGCCAGTTGAATTCGGTGCCAAGGCCAAAAGAGCATCAATAGATGGTCTTGGATTATCATCTAACGGTTCATATACTTCAAATTCATAAATACTGCCGCTATACACTTTATTGTTACCGGTATGGAGCCAGCGCTCTTTTTGCACATATTTTACATAACGGGCATCCACCGGATCAATACTGATCTTTTCTTCTGCCGGGGTTCCTTGCGTACCACTGACCTGCGCTTCATTTTTGCGATAGACAGTCTCAAAATTAGTACCATCCTTTGAAACCTGAATTTCATATTTGCCAACTTTGGATTCAAAGTTAACGACGAAATCACCGATGTGATATTCTGCCCCTAAATCGACGAGCAACCACTGTTCGTCCTGATCTTTCGCAAAAGATACCCGTGAATCACTACTTACAATACCATCCACTGCCATCTCTGCGGTAAAGCGACCATCATTGACTTCCAATGCGGAAACACTGACACTTTTATTCAATGCCAAATTCTCTTTTACAATGCCCATTTTTTCATAAATTTCATCAGCGCTTAATGCACGATTATAGATGGTCATCTCACTCAACGTGCCCTTGGAATGCTCAAACACACGTTCTAAGGGAAGGACAAAGGTAGAACTCTGTTGGGCTTTATTGGCGATTGTCGTATTGGTAAGTTTGCCATTCCCAATCAAATTGCCGTTCACATACAGAGTCAGATTCTTATTATCACAAGCCAGCGCGATGGACAATTCCTCATTTACCTTTGGCTTATAATTAAAGGTAAATTCATACTGATCTCTTGCATAACTTAATTTGCCTAATTTATTGATATAGAATGTGCCATCTTTGCCCGCAAATAAAGTTGCGTTTTCATTTAACTCTGCCAATGTCAATTTCATCATAACCGTATACGGATAGCCAATACTATTCATTGGCAAAGTCAAATAGCCATTTCCATTAAAAGCTGCCTCACCACCTGTAGACAATGCATTCACCAACTGTGCATCATAACCGTTTGGACTTGTATCTTTTACATTCGTTCCAATCGCATCAAAAGTATACTCAACCACCATATCTCCTTGCGATTCGATATAGCGACCGGGATTGGCATTGGGTACCTTGTTCTGCAAGACGTCAATGCGGTTTCTAAACTGCGCATATGTCTGACCCTGATCGTCCTCACCATACCAAGTCTTTTCCGATACCAGCGAAACCGCATCTTTGATGCGATCATGAATATCAAACCAAGAGAAACCAGTACGGAATGATGTCATATCATTCCATAATGCAAAGGAAGCGCCTTTGGTCTGTGGATGAGCCACCGGCATGATTGCCTCACCACTTGGATTACGGCCTGATTTGAAGTTATTTACTTCAAAATTCTCATACAAACGCTTTGTATCAAAACGATCTGGATATCCTGCATTTCCAGCTGGGACAATATACAACCATCCACCATAAGTGTTAATTACATCATATCCAGCATTATATGTTTCATGCACATCTGCCCAATAAGGCGCCCACAGGTTCATTACGATTTCATTGGTAACAGGCGTTGTGCCATTGAAACCGTTTTTGCCTAGTGATGCCCAAGCGCGGCTTTGATAACCTTTCGCATTGACATATTTTGCGAAATGATCCGTCCATTTGCGCATTTGTTCGCCATAGTTTTTGTCATATTCATCCGTTCCGATATGGAAATTATTGCTTTGAATAACGGGGTCTGCACCATCTAAATATTCATCAATCAATGTTTCCATGATATGTGCATTCGCATTGAAAGCCGCATCGGTTCTGATATCCAAATAACCTGGTTTTCCGCTCCACATCACAACCCCCGGAATATCCTTAAAGGCTTCAGCATGATATGGTGCATCTATTTCAGTAATAACATCCACACCATACACTTTCATATCTTTCTGATATTGACGATACTCGTTTTTCGTATAATATCCATCTTTCGCTACAATCGAAGGATATACTTCACTCTCTAAGCGAAACGCACTGTATCCTGACTGTCCCCAATAATCATTGATGTGGATGTGTGCTTCATTTAATTTATAGAAAGACATATAAATGGTCATCTCTTTCAAGTATTCCAAAGGAATATACATTCTACCTACATCTATCATACCGGCACGTACTTCATATTGGGGATAATCTCTAGTAAGTCCCTTTGGTGCGGTATGATTATTTTGGTATAAGATTTGGGTGATGGATGCGGCGCCATAGATCCATCCACTTCGCGTATCAAGGGGTGCACTGATTGTCACCGAATCATCAATATTCATGTAATAACCTTCCACCCCCAATTCTGCCGTAGAATAACCTGCTGCAAGCACGATATCTCCACTGCTCGCACTGGCATCACGCACAATTGTAAGGTTCATTCCCAACATATCACGCAGATAACTCTGCAATACCTCCGCCGCTGTTTTCTGCAAGTCGGAACTATAAATAATTCTGGAGGAAGGGGTTAGTTGGAAGGTACCGGTACCCCCTTTCCATTCCCTTAGGCCGGGGAGTACGTTTGGTTTGGCGTTTCCGCTGATCGCATGTTGACCCGCAACCGTAATTTTAATATCTTTTTCACTGCAAGCAACATCATTTTCATCATTGTTATTTTTCACTTGATACAACACATTGACATCCATATCATGAAGTGGTGTATAAACTGTGCCATCCATGGCAATGACTTGTTGGTTGTCGCTTCCATACAAAGTGATTTCAAAGCCGGCAGGAACTTCAGGCAGTTTCAGTTTATGATTCTCAATCGTTGGTACGCTGGTGCCCAGTTGATTGATGACATCAGCCGAGGTTGTGATCGTGCGATCAATATCCTTATAGATCTCAAATTCATATATACTGCCGCTATATTGTTTGCCATTGCTATGTTTCCAGCGTTTTAATTGTACATATCTGACATAACGAGCCTTGGTTGGTGTGATATCAATTTCCTTGATTTCCTTAGGACCGTTATCAGCCAAACCAGAGACGCTGTAAACATCGGTATAGTGTACGCCATCTGTCGAAACTTGAATTTTGAATGAAGGTGGGCAAGATTCAAAATTCAAAATAAAATGTGAAACTGTTTTTCTGACTCCAAAGTCCACTTGTAACCATTGCTCATCCTGATCTTTCGCAAAAGATACTCGAGAGGTATCACTCACTGTGCCATCCACTGCCATTTCTGCAGTGAAACGGCCATCATTCACTTCTAAGCCGGAAACGCTGACACTTTGATTCAGAGCCAAATTATCGTAGTTTTTCGCATCCGGATTTTGTTCATACACTTCAAATTCATAAATACTGCCGCTGTACAATTTACCATTGCTATGTTTCCATCGCTTTAACTGTACATATTTTACATATCTTGCATTGACTGGAGTGATGTCGATTTCCTTTACAATTGTTGGTCCGCTTTCATCCAAGTCACTCTCGGAATATACTTCACTATAATTAACACCATCGCTTGAAACCAAAATTTGAAATGCAGGTGGACAGGATTCATAGTTCAGTTTTATGTGAGAAATGCTATATGTTTTACCTAAATCGACCATCAGCCACTGCTCATCGGCATCTTTACTGAAAGAAACACGGCTAGTAGATGAAACAACGCCGTCCACAGCCATCTCAGCAGTAAAGCGACCATCATTTACTTCTAACGCAGATACGCTCACACTTTTGTTCAACGCCAAATTGGGAAACTTTGGCTGTAATTGATTCATCGCTGTCTGAATAGCAGCGGCAGCAGTGTTTACCTCTGCTTGGGTTGCACTATCCGCAAGCATTTCTCCCGCAACAAGTTTTTCATCCAATGCACGGTAGGATGCATCGGAATAGCGATCCTCATCCAAAGCATTGGCTTGTTCCATCACTTTATCCAACAGTTCTCTTGAGACAATTGACTGCGTTAATAAAGTTGCATCAAGGTAAAACAAATTATGATCAGATAGTCCTGTTTCTACCATCGTAATATTCTCTACTTGAATATTTCTAGTCGTGATGATATTATCAACAGCGTTTGTTTTCATTGTAGCGTCTACACCGTTATAGGTGTCATACCACTTGCCATCTTTGCCATTCGCAATATTATAGTCACTCAAAAAAGGATAGATTTCATCATGATCTTGGTCAGTATTGAAATCCCCGAATAAGATTTTGTAATCATTGGGATCATTGTCCATGATCGCTTTGACTTCCTGCATCTGCTTTGTGCGAGCGGCTTGTGATTCATGTGTCAAATGCGTATTATAGATAGACACAGTCTTACCATCAACCGTGATTTCTGCCTTCATATAAGCTCTGGCCTCATTCAGTCCATCACTGTTCAGCGCATTGCCACTGGGATTGTTCAACGTCAATTTGGAAAGCAGGCCAATTCCATATTCGCCTACACCATCCTTCATGTCAATCGCTTTTTGAAACGCGGTACTTGTATATACACCTTGTTGAGCAAATTTATCCAGCATATCAAAATTATTGCGACTGGTATTCATATCTACTTCCTGAACACCTACCACATCAATAAGATTGCTGTCCAGCAACTGATTCATTTGTTCGATATTCGGCTTTTTGCTTGCCGCAATGTTGAATGTAGCTACACGCAATTTCACATCTGCCGCATGACTTGTGGTTGGCGTGATCAATGTTGTCACAAGTGCTGTTGCCATCAATAGTTTTGTTAATCGTTTGAACTGTTTCATACACTCTCCCTTTCTTCTTTGTCTACAAATGTATACATAAAGAGAGCACAGTATACAACAGAAGATGATCTAGAAACGCATAATAAAAGCAGGATACTTATGAAAAAGCAGCCTGTATTAAAACCTATACTTATTGAGACATGTTCCGCATAATCAGTGCCTATACCCATTCACTGGTCGTTATTTTGCTATCAAATCATCTATGACCTCCTTTATCGCACCTCATATTAAAACAAGATCGGACATGTATCAATCCCATCTCCTGACCTTGTTTATTGAATCTGTTATGTATGACTATCTATATTTTAACCGCTTTCATTTCTTTTTGCAACCATTATTTTCCATATAAAATCACACGCAAATGTTTCTATTTACACCAAACCATCCTCCAGCACCAGTGACGCGATCATTTTTGCGCACCCTTCCTTATCATGATCTTCTCCATGATAATTGGCTATGTTTTTCACTTGCTGAGTGGCATTGGCAACACTGATTCGATATTCCGCCAACTCCAGCATAGAAATATCATTTTCATTATCACCACAGGCCATGACTTGTTCTTTCGTACAGTTTAATTGTTCCATCAACCAGCGCAAAGCCGCTCCCTTCGTTGCCTGTGGGTGAGTAATCTCTATATTTTTAGGATGTGAAGATGATATATGCAGATCGGGAAATTCTGCCGCAAGTTGATCTAGCAATGCCTGTTTTTCCTGTGGTTGTTCCGGGTTAATGATGAAATGCAATTTCTCAATCGTATCCTCTTCACTGTATGCATCCAAAAATGACGGCTCACTTTCCAATATACGTGTCTTTAAGATATTTTCCAAATAACTTCCACGAATATCCAATGCTTCACGATCGTCAATGATCCGCAAGTGGCTGTGCAGTTTTCCATTGATGGAACAACTCCAATATGGATTGATCCGGTTCACTGCCGCCAAGATCTTTTTGACTTGTGACAATGCAAGTGTATGTTTGACACAAAGTTTGCCATCATGATTTCGCATAATCAGCGCTCCGTTGGAAGCCACAATATAGGGGATTTCCTTCTGTTCCCGAAACCATTGGGGAATATCACTCATTGCCCGTGAACTGCATGGTATAAAGGCAATTCCTTTGGCAATGACCTGTGTAAGCACTCGCTTTGTTTCTTCTGACAAGGCAAACTGACAATTCAACAACGTAAAATCCAAATCACTGATAATCATACGGACATCATTCATTTTTGGCACCTCTCTCTTTCCTAATTTAAGATAAAATCACATTTTTATTTTACCAAGGATTATAGAGTGAGCGCTTTCATTTGTCAACATGAAAAATGATAAAATAATGACTCACATTATCATTAGAAAACCAATGGCACAAATATATACAAGTCTTCCTCCTTCCTACCGCCGTAGTATTCCTCTATTCCGCAAAAAAAGAATACATGCGCAAATACACCATGTATCCTTTTTCACTTAGTCTCATTATCCTTATGCATTCTCCTCATGTGCAAACTGTGATTGATACAGCGCCGCATAGGCACCGTTTTGTTTCATCAGTTGTTCATGCGTGCCTTGTTCTACAATATTACCATTTTGTAAAACAAGAATCATATCCGCATTGCGTATCGTGGATAGTCGATGCGCAATCACAAAAGCAGTACGTCCAATCAATACATTCTGCATTGCCTCTTGTAACATTTTTTCTAAACGAGTATCTACAGATGAAGTTGCTTCATCGAGAATGAGAATTTGCGGATCTTTCAAAAATGCTCTTGCGATGGTCAACAGTTGTTTTTCTCCTTGAGAGATGTTGCTTCCCTCCTCATTCAGCACCATATCATAGCCCTCAGGCAAAGTACGGATGAAATGATGCACATTTGCTCGTTTTGCGGCCGCAATGACTTCATCTTTGCGGGCATCTAAACGGCCATAACGGATATTGTCATATATCGTGCCACTGAACAGCCACGTATCCTGAAGTACCATACCAAAGATAGAGCGCAATTCGTGACGGGTTAAATCACGGATATCCACACCGTCAATCGTAATTCGGCCGCTGTTCACATCATAAAAGCGCTCCAGCAAATTGATTAACGTTGTCTTGCCCGCTCCGGTAGGACCGACGATCGCCACCATCTGTCCGGCCTTGATATCCACACTAAAATCTTGAATGATCGGCTGTTCTCCATAGCCAAAGTGCACATGTTGGAAACTGACATTTCCTTTCACATGGGCAATCGTTTGTGCCGGTTGTGCCTCTTTGATTTCTTCTTCCTCACAAAGCAGCGTAACGATTCGTCCAATTGCCGCAAATGCGGACTGAATCTGCGCCGATAAATTGGATACTTGTGATAGCGGATCATTTACTTGCCAGATATAGCGAATAAAAGCCTGAAGTTGACCGACCAAAATTCCACCACGAATCGCATATAAGGACCCAACCACTGCAACAGTACCAATCGTTAAATACGTACAAAGCGAGATGAGCGGTGAAATTAGTGAGGACATGAATTGTGCCGCAAAAGCATTCGCTTGTAATTCAGAATTGATCGTTTGAAAATCCTGCATAGCCTTTTTTTGTCGATTGTATAAAACAATTTCATTGAAGCCGCCATAAAGTTCTGTGATTGTCCCATTCAAACGCCCTAGTGCTTGTTGCTGGGCACGAAACTTTCGCTGGGAACGATGTACAATCAGTTTTGTAATCAAAAGTGCGGTTGGGATGAGAAATAGGGCGATCAAAGTCATATTCCAGTTGATCGTTGACATCATATATATCGCCAAGCAAAGAGTCATAACACCACTGATAATATTGATGAAACTTTGTTGAAGCGCATTTGACAAGGTATCTACATCATTGGTGATGACACTTAAAATATCACCAACCTGACGATTATCAAAATAGCGTACCGGAAGTTTGCGAATCTTCTTTTGCAGGGCATCGCGCAGATCGTGCATCGCATGCTGAATCGCATCAGTCAAAAAGAAGATTTCAATCACCTGTGCGATGGTCTTAAGTGCACAAAGGCCTAACAAGATCATTAACAGATGCAAGATAACATCAAAGCGAATGGCGCGTTGTGCCATGACATCACTGCTTAATGCGGAGGTGATCTCTCCTTCCACCGTAGGTGTCAGCGACAGCACGACACAAGTCAATAACACCATTCCCACCGCTATCAGATATCCCCATTGATATGGAGCGATATATGGCTTCAAGGTTTTCCATATTGTTTTTAACGTCACACTTTGTTTATTCATGTGCCAATTCCTCCTCACTGAGTTGCGAGGCCGCTATCTCATGATAAATGGGACAAGCCTTAAGCAGTTCCTGATGAGTGCCGCAGCCGACCATCTCTCCTTCATGCAATACGATGATCTGATCGGCATCCATAATCGTTGAGATGCGCTGGGCCACCACCATTGTAATTGCCGCCTGCGTCTCTGCCTTTAATGCTTGGCGCAGTTTTGCATCAGTTTTAAAGTCCAGCGCAGAAAATGAATCATCAAAAATATAGACCTTAGGTTTGCGAACCAAGGCGCGGGCAATGGATAGACGCTGTTTCTGTCCACCCGAGAGATTGGAAGCACCCTCACTGATTGTTTCCGCAAATCCGTTTTCCTTTTCCATGATAAAATCATAAGCCTGAGCAATCTGTGCCGCATGCTCCAATTCTTTTTGATCTGCGTCCTCTTTACCGAAACGAATGTTATCGGCAATCGTTCCGCTAAATAGATTGGCCTTTTGGGCAATAAAACCCAATTGATCACGCCATGTGCTCAAATCCAATGCTTTCACATTGATCCCATCAATCATGATTGCGCCGCCACTTACATCATAGAAGCGCGGGATCAGATTGATCAGCGTACTTTTACCTGATCCGGTACTTCCGATAAAAGCAAGTTTCTCCCCCTTTTTCACAGTAAAGGACACGTCCTTCAACACCGGTTCCTCTCCATCCGGATAAGCAAAGGTCACATGATCAAATGTGATTTCATGAACATCATCCAAGGTGATTCCACTTTGTGCCTCTTTAACGCTGGTAGTTGTCTGTAATACCGCCTCAATGCGTTTGGCCGATACAGCAGCTCTTGGGTACATCATAAAAACAGTACAAAACAGCATCATGGAAAACATCGCATGAAACAGATATTCATTAAAAGCAATCAACTGTCCGACCGGCAAGGTTCCTTGATCAATCAATCCCGCTGCGATCCAGTAAATGGCAATAGAGGCAAGATTCATCAAGAAAAAGAAAATTGGCTGAGTAATCATCATCAATTTGAACAATCGCTTGGAATGTCCCATATACGCATGATTTGTCGTATTGAAACGATCTGACTCATATGCGTCATTGTTAAAAGCACGAATCACGCGGATTCCTGTCAAGTTTTCCCGGGAAATACGATTTAATGCGTCAATGGATGCCTGTTGTTTTTCGGAGATTGGTTCAGAGAAACGAGCCACCAAATAAACACCTAGAATAATAAAAGGGATTGTCGCACCAATGATGAGCGCTAGTGGCAGCGAGGCGCGAATTGTCATGATCATGCTTAAAATCGCCATAACCGGAGTCATCAATGCAGTCCGCAACAGGACATTGACAAACATCTGGATTTGGAAGGCATCGTTGTTGGTTCGCGTAATCAGCGAGGAAACACCAAACGTATTGATCTCATGACGAGAAAATCCCTGAACTCGAGCAAATATATCATTGCGCATATCACGCGTAATGGAAGTCGAGATTTTTGCGCAACAATATCCCAATAAAACTGTGCCTGCAACACCAATCACTGAAATAAGTGCAATCACCGCTCCCATCTGATACAAATAAGCCTCATCCTGTTTGGCAACACCTTGATCCACCATCTGTGCCACAATGGTCGGGATACCTAATTCAACCAGCGCAAAACCGAATACCGACGCCACATTCAGCACAAACAGTTTCTTATATCGTTTTAAATAAGTAAGTATTAAATGCATCATAACACTCCTCTCTGCATCTTCCTATATCTTCTTTATCTTTTTATACATCTTCTATCTATTTCACCATCAATCCTCATGGTTCATCCACTTTTTCTCATGTTTCATCTACTTGTGTTATCCTATATATTTATATTCATTTTTATATTTATTTTTCTTCTGTCCTATTTTTAAACCTGAATCGCCTATTATGGGAGATCTTCTTTTATCATTCTCTATCCTTAATTATCATCATTCCTGCTTTTTATATAATGAATTTAACTATGGCTCTCTTGTTTAATTAGTAAATCAAAGCTGCCAGTCAATTGGCTCAATGCCATGTTCCTGCAAATACGCATTGGTTTTGGAAAAGTGAGCACAGCCTTTAAAACCATAATCAACACTGTATGGGCTGGGATGTGAACTGGTCAATACCAAATGATTGGGATTGTGTAATAAACTCATCTTTGCCTTGGCATTGCGTCCCCACAATAGGAATACCAGTGCTTCTTTCTTTTGATCCAACAATGCAATGATGCGATCACTCAGTTGTTCCCATCCCTTACCCTGATGGGAATTGGCAGCACCTTTACGAACGGTCAATACGGTGTTTAACAGCAGTACACCCTGTTTAGCCCAACCGCTCAATTCCCCGTGTGAGGGAATGTGGCAGCCGACATCTGCTTGCAATTCCGCAAAGATATTCATAAGGGAAGGAGGCGGAGTTACACCTTTTTGAACCGAGAAGCACAAGCCATGTGCCTGTCCCGGACCATGATAAGGATCCTGTCCTAAAATTACTACCTTAACATCCTGATAGGCGGTATACTTCAACGCATTAAAGATATCATACATATCGGGATAGATGATATGAGTCCGATATTCCTGTGCCAGAAAAGCACGCAGTTTCAAATAGTATGGCTGTTGAAATTCTTCTTGTAATAATGCATCCCAATCATTTCCAATGTGTACCATATCATTTCCCTTTGTGGATGACTCACATGATCATCCACTCCCTTTCTGTTCCTTCACTATGTCTATCCACCGTTTTTATTGTACGAAATGAAAGAAAACATCCTCTCTGTTTTCACAAAGAAGATGTTTACTTAATCAGGTTATATTCCTGTGCCCATTGATGAAAGGATGATTCACTTAGACCTTCGTCTTGATATTCCTTTTCATCCCAAAATCGGCTTTTGATTTTACCCTTTTCCAAATAGTAGAGATCCGGAGTTCCGTTGAAATCCGGGAATATGGCCTCTAATTCTTTAAGGGCAACCTGAGTGCCTTCCTTATCATTCACCCAATCCAATTCCACTTCATAGAGAGTGACATTATGATCCGGCAAATAGTCCGTCAACATTGTATGGAAGGTTTGACAATGACCGCAAGATGTCTGTGTCAATACAATCGCAAAATCTTCTTCATTCTTTATTTTCTCGGCAACGACAGCCGTATTGATTCTTTCCACTTTTCCCGGTACACTCGGCTCGGAATCACCGCAACCGCTTACCAGCATCAATACAGCCGCAAACGCCCAAAGATAACGTTTGATTTTCATATTCAATCACCTCAACGTCTATTAGTATATACGAATTACACAAAAAAAGAAAGAGTTTCTTGCTTTTCTTGCACGTTTCCTTCTTACCAATACCCTTGTTCAGAAGGTGGTGGCAGGCAATCGAGTACCCTTATTTGCAAGGGTGAGGGATGCGTTTAGCGCTGATACGTTGCTTCATAATCGTTGAGCAGCGTATCCAATTCTTGATAAGTCGTGAGATGGGCCAAAGCGTCTTTTAATAAATGGGATTGATACAAGCCTTTGACATACCATGCGGCATGAGAACGCATTTCACGCATACCAATGCCTTCTCCTTTCAGCGCACATAAGCGCTGTGCATGCATACGTGCCAGCGCAAAACGCTCTTCGATGGATGGATAAGGATCATAAACGCCCTTTTCCAAGTATTGCACACAGCGGCTCAATAGCCAAGGATCTCCTAACATCCCTCTGCCAATCATCACTGCATCACAACCGGTTTCCTGCATCATGCGCAGTGCATCTTCCGGTGTATGGATATCACCATTGCCAATAATCGGGATATGACAAGCCGCTTTCAATGCTTTGATGTATGACCAATCCGCTTTCCCCTCATACATCTGGGAGCGAGTACGGGCATGAAGGGCAATCGCTTTTACCCCGACTTCTTCTAATTTCATTGCCAAGTTAACACAATTGATATGATGTTGATCAAAACCGATGCGTAATTTAACACTGATGGGTTTATGAACCGCCGCAACTAACTGACGGACCAATTCAATCGTGTGTTCTTCCTCCAGCAGCAACGCACTACCCGCATGTGCTTTGATTACTTTATTGACCGGGCAGCCCATATTGATATCAATGATATCGCAATCACTATGTTGATCCAAAAACCGTGCCGCATACAACATCGTTTCGATGTCATGGCCAAACAACTGCATACTTAACGGATGTTCATTCGCTTCTACTTGGGTCATGCGCAAGGTCTTTTCATTATGGTAATACAATGCTTTATCACTGATCATCTCGGTATAGATCAGACCGGGCTGAAATTGCTTGATGATGGTACGAAAGGCTGGATTACTTATGCCGGCCAAAGGGGCTGCGACGATGCGATTGGCAATACGCACATCACCGATATACCATTCACCACTTTTGATTGGCATCAATAAAATCCTCCAATTCCCGCAGTTCTTGTTCGCTGAAATGATAACGTTCATTACAGAAATTACAAGTGATCTCACAGCCATGATCTTCTTCGATCATTGCCATGCGCTCCTGTTTGCTGAGGGTGGTTAAAGCACGTTTCATCGTCGCTTGATCACAGGGACAATGAAAGGCAATCGGTTGGGTGGATAAGCAGGTTACATCATCAAAAAATAGAGATAAAACCTCGCTCAATGAATCATGTCCCCGCAACAGTTGTGAAATCGGTGGGAGTTCACTTACCAAGCGTTCTGCCGCTGCGATATCCGCTTCACGAGCATCCGGCATCATTTGTATGATAAAGCCGCCGGCACATAGGATAGAATTATCGCTGTCTACTAATACTCCAAGAGATACCGCTGAGGGTGTCTGTTCACTGACGGTAAAGTAATACGCAAAATCATCACCGAGTTCACCGCTTTGTAGGGCAACAGTTCCCTGCCAATTCTCTTTCATGTGCAAATCCTTGATGACGGATAACGTACCTTGTGTTCCCACCGCCGTTCCAACAGCCAATTTGCCGGTATCATTATATTGTAAAAAGATATGGGGATCACTGACAAAGCCGCGAACATTTCCGTTATGATAGGCATCGACCATAATCGTTCCAATCGCTCCACCGCCATTGATGGTAATTGTTAGTTGTTCCTGTGCGCTTTTCAGCATACTGCCCATCATACTGCCCGCAATCAACGTTCTTCCCAATGCCGCAGCCGACGTTGGCCACAAATCAAATCGTTGACGTGCTTCCTCACATAATTGGGTCGCTGAACATAAATAGATGCGGATCCTTCCTTCATGCGCCAAAGCCTTTATCAGTTGATCTTCCATTGTATTCACTCCTTCGCTAACCATGCATAAGTATACCACACGCTGCTAAAAATTGCACCTGCACCTTTTCTTCCCTCAAGCTAACTACTGTAATGAAAACAATTTATGAAAATCCGAAAACATGAACATAGCGATTTTATGTTTTTGTTTCATCATAATTATATTCGATCATAACTATATTGGAAAGAACTCGTTTCTTTTATTATAATATACAAAAAAACTCATCTCTTCCTCAAACAAGATGAGTTTTTTGATTGCCTATGTGCATAAAACACACAGTGCTTCAACTAATTGATATGGAAATAAGCAGTCGCTATATTCACCGCTTCACGTGCCGAGAAAAAACGACAGCGAGCCGCATTGATATACATGTTTTTTACAATTTTGCGCTCCTCCATCACTTGACCGATGACATCGAAACCGCCTTGATCTAATTCCAAATCCAACATATCTTTCCATACCATGCGATTGTTTTGTTCAATCGGTGCGGACAATATTTTAATGGGCAGTTGGTTGCCATTATAGCGCGCCAACTGAAACATCGTACAAGCATTATAACCACACCCAGCCAAAAACACATAGCCATTGAGTTCCGATAATTTACCCAATGGTGAGTCTTTTGATAAGCCAAAATGCAGCGGATGCTTATCACAAATCAATTTGGCATATTTCCCCCAAGCCGCAAAGGAATAAATGGGATGATAGGAGCGGATCACACCCTCATTGCGCAAGAATTGATGGATCAAAGGATCTTTGGTTTGCGGTGGGGTCAGTTTGCGATCAAAAGGTAAGGCATGATCTCTTACCAACTCCCAATTCTCGCGCATGATTTTTTCACTGCCATGACAGGCAGGATCTAAATACTGCGGTGTGAATGAGGGCATAACCAATGTTCCATCATAACCAACCTGTTCCATTAACGCATCAATCAGCGTTTGTGCACCTCCGATGATATGACCAAGCATCGTATAATCACAATCCACCAGCACCAGCATCCCCCGCTGTATACCGATTTGATTCAATTGCGCCGTTATGTCATCTTTGCTTGCCACATCAACGATTCCATCCTCATTCAAATGGCGCGTTAATAGATTTTCAATAACTTCAGCCATTCCCGATACGTCTCCAATTCTATGTAATTTTTCTTAATGTTCTCTTGACGCAAGATTCCCTCATCAAAATAATAGGTCATAGGCAGTGTCTCCACATCCCCCAAAGTAATTTTTAATTCTTCCAGTTTATCTGTTTTTTCCTTATCCACATCAATATAATAGAGGTCAAAAGGCTGTTCGCTTTGAAGTTGTTCTACTACTTTCGCATATTCATCACAGGAATAACATTCTGTTGTGGTGAGGACAAGCAAAAAACTGTTTTTACCATCCACCTGAATACGGCGTATTACCTCATCCGCACTTGTTTTTTTCATATATTCATTATTGGAAGCGGAACATCCAAACAGTGCAGATAACAGGATCATTATGATTACAAACTGCTTCATCGGCATCTCTCCTTTATGGCTTCATTATACAGTAAAAATAAAGGGATGAAAACCCCTATTTTAACATCAGTGCGGAATCATCAAAAAGGTAAAAAAAGTGTAATTTGTACACTTTTATGAGATGATCAACAATCTAAACTGGGTTAAGAAATGAAGAAAATAAATCGTCTAGAATTACCTATGTGGGAGTTCTTTGCGAGTTTGGTTCATCTTGCTGGTGCAGGGAGGTTTCTTTCTTGCGAGTGGAGGGTTGATCCAGATTATGAGCCAATTTTCCGGCAGATGCGGCCGCTATGGCTCCCACGATATCGTCCAGAAAGGTATTGCATGTATCTTTATGATCCTTGTTTAATTCAGATATAATGCCGGGTTTGCATTTATCAATATAACCGTAATTGGTTAGAGCGATCGAACCATATAGATTACAAATGCCATACGCCAATACTTCATCTAAGCCATATAAGGCAGAATCCTGCATGAGAATATATTGTAAATCATCATCGTCCAGCACTTGTTCCTCGGCAGCCAAATCCAAACAAATACCCGTTAATAAAGCGTGCTGAACCTCCCGCTTATGCAATACTTCACGAATTGCCTGTAGGCACTTTTCTTTCGTCAGCTGCGGATGATATTCCTTCTGTAAAAACAGGACACATTCTGCAATATCCTCCAGTTGTACCCCTCTTTGGTTCAGATATGCAATACATTTATCATACATGTTTACAACCTCCTTATTCACTGATCCAACGCTTGTATCTAATGCAGTATATGATGTATTGTTTCCAAAAGCATCATTTTTATGTGTACCCGCATCATCTATTTGCATACGTGTATGATAGAAAATCATGTGGAAGGAAACAAGTTGAAATGTAGTGCACAAAATCTTGGATTTTAACAATCAGGCACATTATGAGCAAGCAAGAGAAAGTTATATTGGTCAATTAAATTTAGATGGAAGTTAAAAAAAGCGATCAGATGACCGCTTTCTTTATGATACCTCACTTTTCATAACATGCTAATCCACTAGGTTCTTTTACGTTATGGATTCAATGTATTACTTTCCCAACAGACGAAACATATTCTTTTTATAGACCTCAACACCCGGCTGATTAAATGGATTGATGTCCAACAGATAACATGTCATCGCACATGAACGGAAGAAGAAGTAACAGAGATAACCAAAGGTTTTCGCACTCATATCAGGTATGGTAATAATTAGATTAGGAACATGACCACTTTCCTCATGGGCTTCCAGCGTTCCCTGCGCTGCCATTTGATTCACCCAGTTCAGTGATTGACCGGCCAAATAGTTCATAGCATCTCGATTCTCCTCATCCTTGGGAAATACTAGATCAACCAGTGGTTGTTCTACCAATAACAACGTTTCAAACAGGACCTTTTTTCCCTCTTGAATAAATTGTCCCAAAGAATGAAGATCTGTGGAGAATGTGGCGCTGCACGGTAAAATGCCTTTTTCTTCCTTGCCTTCACTTTCACCAAAGAGTTGTTTCCACCACTCTGCGCACATACTCATATTCGGTTCATAACTCACTAACATTTCCGCATCCTTGCCTGCGTGTTGGAGAAGTCTGCGACATACCGCATAACGATAAGCCGGATTCTTTGTTAAATCCGCTGTATTCAAATCATGATAGGCTGAGGATAATCCCTGCATCAGTGCATCAATATCAATACCGGCCACAGCGATTGGCAGTAAACCAACCGGGGTAATCACAGAATAACGCCCTCCGATATCATCCGGTATTACAAATGTCTCATATCCCTTTGCGAGCGCCAATTCCTTTAACGTTCCTTTGGTACGATCTGTGGTTGCCACAATGCGCTTTGCGGCGTCTTCACCGTATTTCTTTTCCATAAATTGCTTTAATAAGCGAAAAGCAACTGCGGTTTCGGTTGTCGTTCCGGATTTGGATATGACATTGACACAGACCTCTTTGTCCTGCAAGTAATTCATGACCTGTGCAAGATAGGTGGATGAGAATGTGTTGCCCATGAAGATGATTTCCGGACAATCCTGAGGATACAATCCTTTCATCATTTCAATGGCCGCCCGTGCCCCCAAGTAGGAGCCGCCAATGCCACACACCACAAATACATCGCACATTGCCCGCATGCGCTCCGCGCACGCTTTGATCCTTGCAAATTCTTCCTTATCATAGGTATTCGGCCATTCTACCCAGCCGACATAATCATTGCCCTTACCGCTTTTATTCATCAAAGCCGCATGACATGACGTTACCTGTGCTTGATAGGAGTTGATTTCCTCCTCATTTAAAAATGCATGTGTTTCATCAAAACGTATCATAAGTGATCCTCCTGTATACCTTGATATGCCTGTTCAATCCAATCATCCAAATGTGCCGCCAATGAAGCATAACCGATGATCATACGCGGCAATGCTTTAATATAAGAGCGGCGAATCGCCTGAAATCGCTCACGATTAGCTGATACCGCTTTTAAAGAGAGTTTGATGTGTTCCCCATCATTGATCTCCAGTACCTTTACACGAACTCGCTCATGTAAATGGACATATAGATGCACATCTTTTACATAACTATCGCTGATTTCCGATATATGGATCAGTCCTTTACAGCCATTCTCCAGCTGCACAAAGGCTCCGTAGGGCTGAATACCGCTGATCACGCCTTTTGTAATATCGCCAACGCGGATGGACAAGCTTTCACCTGCTTTCACTGTTCATATTATATCATATCTTCGTTTGGTTTGTGTTATAATAATGCCATATCAAGGAAATAACAAATGATTGTATCCTAAGATGTGGACGAGGTGAAGATATCATGGATTCTTTTTATCTGATTTTGTCGGCTTTGAGTGCCAATGTATGTGCCCAAGTTTTAAAACCCCTATTTTTATATTTTCGCACAAAAAAATTTGATTTTTATCAAACGGTCGCAAGTGGCGGTTTTCCGAGTTCTCATTCTGCGACGGTGAGTGCGTTGAGTATGGCTTGTGCGGTTCAGTATGGTTTAGATTCTCCCTATTTTGCGATTGCGGTAGTTTTCTCTGTCATCGTTATTTATGATGCGGTGAATGTGCGCTATTATGCAGGAAGGAATATTCAATTGACGCGTCAGTTGATTCAGGATTTGGAGGAGCAGGGGAAGATTCATCTGTCGGCTCCCATTTATGATGAGAAGATGAAAGGTGTACTGGGGCATAAATTGATCGAGGCAATTGGTGGGATTGTTTTGGGAATCCTTGTGACGATGGTATGGTATCCGTTTTTTATCGGAATGAAGGGGGGGATGTGAGATGCAGGAAAAGGAGCAGGAAATTATCCGAGTGATCAATAAGATTCGTCCTTATATTCAGCGAGATGGCGGGGATGTAGAATTTGTTAAATTTGCGGATGGCTGTGTTAGTGTACGGATGCTGGGGGCGTGCAGTGATTGTCTGATGCAGGATAGCACGATTCGTGAGGGGGTGGAACTGATTTTAAAAGATGAAGTAGAGGGGGTAGATGAAGTAGTGGTTGTGGAATGATGATCCCTGATGTGGAGATCATTGCTAAACTGGCATATGATTGAGGGGTGGGTGGAGGGCCGTTCATGATGCGGAGGATTTTTTCATAAAACAGGCAAAAAGGGGGTTGCCTTATAGTTTGTTATATGTTATTATATACAGGCGTTAAAGTTAATGATCAGCTATGGAGTAGTACTCAAGAGGCTGAAGAGGTGCCCCTGCTAAGGGCATAGGTCGGGTAACCGGCGCGAGAGTTCAAATCTCTCCTACTCCGCCATTACTTTAAACAAGCAAAATGGTCCAGTGGTGTAGTGGTTAACATGCCTCCCTGTCACGGAGGAGATCGAGGGTTCGAGTCCCTTCTGGACCGCCATGCAGATGTAGTTCAATGGTAGAACACAGCCTTGCCAAGGCTGATACGGGGGTTCGATTCCCCTCATCTGCTCCATATAGTGACTATCTCCCATGGTTATGGGAGTTTTTTTATGTCTGTCATTTTCTTGACCCACATTTTGAACCACAATAGTTTGCTTATTGATAGCCATAAAGTCAAAATTATTGCTTATTACTTCCACAATATTCTTTTGCGGATTTGGAAGCTTATGCCCATATACTATCGTAACCATATTATATATACCCTTTTATAAAAAGAGCACCAATTCCTATGTCAACAATATCTCCGATTTAAATCTTTGTGCACATCAAAAAGAAAAGAATAAAATTTTGATATTATTTTATCTATTAAAACTCCTTCGATTTGATAATTTTCTTTACATTTTCCTCAGCAGTTCCAATTAATTTAATAATTTTAGGTAATTCATAAAAAGCAACAGTATTTTCAATACTAAATCCTTCTTTAGTAGAAGAACATAAAAATACTCTTTTATTTAGTGCCATTGCCATACCTAACTCAATATGTGCTCCTCTTCCTGCTGGTAATCATATAATGACAATATCAGAATCAACAATACCTTGCGACTCCAATGTCGCATATTCTATCATATCTTTTAAGCATACATCGTCACTAACATTCTTTACCCAGTCATAAGTTTGCTCCCATCCGTTATCTGTTAACAACTTTGCATAGTTGTTAACTAATTCACAGTTTTTCATTCCTGAACCTATATAAAACTTCATTTAAACTCCTCCATTTATCAAATTTTAAATTCAATAAAATCATATAATAAATAGCAAAAATTTACCATATTCCCATTAAAATTTATCATAATTAATATTTTCAGAAACAGAACAGAGTTCGTGACTTGTATGCAATTCACTCCAAAGGGTACTATCTCCCCCTCTTCATTGCTCTTTTTAAAACTTATTTGCCCGGATTTTGAATAAACTTTTTTAAATTTTTTATTCCTTTTGTGAGATGATAAGCCACAGTAGATTTTGCAATCTTTAGTTCTTTTCCTATTTCTCTTATCGTTTTATCTTCAAAAAAGTATTTCTCCATGATGATTTTGGTTTTATTATCAAAAGTGGAAATTCTATTTTTTAATAAATATATAATTTCCTGTTCTTCATCTGATTTTGCTCGCAAATTGTCCAAAAGTGTATGTCCATTGGTATTGACTCTATCAAGACTAAGTAAGATATTCATATCTCGTTTTAGATCTCGCATTATCTTCGTATAAGAATTTCGGCAAACTTTGTAAACTTCTTCACTTACTGAAATCATGACTCCATCTATTTTTATGTAATAGTGTGAAAAAACATTATCATCTTTAATCACCCAAAAAGAATTTCTATTATATTCACTCATCGTATTTATCCTCCATTTCTTTTCTTATTTAATTGAAAAAAGTGTTTGACTCATATTTTTTTCTTTCTATATCTTTTGATCAATGAGATTACTTTTTTCCTCTTTAATAAACGACAGAAATCTTCTGTAATAGTACTTTTAAATATTTCCTCATTCTCTATCTCTTTAAGCAACTTACTATAATGATGATCGAATAAGTTTCCCATTGAAATACCTAGGCTCTCTGATATTTGAAAAACTATAGTCATCATTCGATTTCTTATTCCTTTTTCGATTTTGATATATCCGTCTCTGTCAATTTGGGCTATCTTACATAACTCAATCGACTTTATCCCTATTCCTTTTCTAAAAAGTTGAAGCCGCTTTCCAAGTGCCTTTAATTGCGATTGTTCTTCATAAGTGTAGTCATTTTTTATCCTTGACATACATCATCGCCTACATTCAACAATTCTGAATAGATATGATTAAATCGCTCATCAAAAAAATCTGTTATGACTAGATCAACAGCTTTTAATGTGCGGCACAAAACGATGAAAGAGCATTCTTAAATTCCATATTTAATTCTTTTTAAATGCCTTGGATCTGTTCTAGCTATCGTCGCTAAGCGCTGTACCTTCCAGTTTTTTTCAATACGAAACTCTTTAATTCGCAGACCTACAATTTTCCCTGTACACTGATTTCTATATTAGGCATTACATATTCGACTCCCTTCTTTTACACGACAATATTTTACCGCGCATAAATAAAAAAGTCAGCGACAATTACACCAAAATTACGCTAAAAAATACGCCAAGAATTACGCCAATTTGTTACGTTAGTGTTACGTTAATTCCACCGACTGATCCAGTTTAAACACTTTTTCCAACTATTTCTAACATTATTATTACTCATAACAAGCAAAAAGCACCATAACATGGGACTTTTTGATACTTTGATAAATTTTGTAATAAACGTGTGTAATTAACGTTTTGAGAACTCCGAAGCCTTATAAAGTAAGGGTTTTAAAGTCTTTTTGTCGCTTACTTGTTACATTGCCAAAACAATGTGTCACATCTATTTACAATATTCCTCATATTCTTTTAAATATTCACAATAAGCCTTCTTACTATAGATATAATATTTTTTACCAGTTGAATCCATCACTTGGAATTTTATTTTCTTATTAATTAAAGACTTATTCTTTTCAATAGCATCATGTACTGCTCTTAAAAAATATTTTTTTCTCATAACTTAAATCCAAACTTTGTTCAATTTCCAATTTTTTAGGTAATTCAACTTTTAAAACACCTTGTAATTGAGTCATTATTTTTTGTCTTACATCTTTTTCTATAATCATTGCCCAATCACTAATAACAATATCTCTGTTTCCTACATTAATTATAGTTATGCCAATATATTCATTTAAAACTTACGATGTCACACTATTATAAATTTTAATATTATCATTAAATACTAATTTTAATTTCTTCTTGGTTGAATATTTTGTTTGCCATAGTGCTACTATTACAGCTATTGCTGTTGCAAAAGAACCTAATGTAGTTCCAATAGCAGCAAAAGCAGTCCAAAACAAAATTTTATCATCCATTCCTAATAACCTCACATTATAAATACTTTCTTACTTCTCATTTACCATTTGTTGATATAACTTCATAAGTTCCGCAACAATTTCATCGTCTGTCATAGACGATTTAAAACCATATGCCTTCATTACTGCTTTATCATTTGCAATATGAGCTTCTCTTAAATCAATTGGCATTGTTAGTTCATCATATAATACTGCTAAACTACTCTCTGGATATAATGACCTCACATCAAGAATTGCTTGAGCTGTTTGTTCAATTTTTTCCTTTTGTTGTTTATCAATTATTGTCCAGGGAAATGTATTATATACAACACTAACAGAATAAGTAAAATCTTCTCTTAATCGTCCAGCAACTGTTCGTAACCATGCATTATGAATATTTGATGACAATACGCCAAATTCGTATAATCCACCATCTCTCATAACTTGTAATTTATTATTCACAAGTACATCAGCTGTTAAAAATCCTATTGGAATATATCGTCTACGCCCAGATGATGTTTGTGGTATAACTAAATAATCATTTTCTGGCATATTTTCAAAATGAAACTTTGCTGGAGTATCTGCAAGCTTTCTGGTTGGAGCGCTTTTAGAACTTAATCGATACGCTTTAATTTCTTCTAGTTTTTGTAAAACAGCAGGC
>JAAWON010000074.1 GCA_022799495.1 Erysipelotrichaceae bacterium
TCTAATTAAATATACATTTTCGACCGTTTTTGTAATGTATACAGCGGTTGTCCGTTTTATTTTTTCAGTTCTCTGGTCAACAGACTGGTATTTACCAAACGATCCTTGAACATGGTTTCATCACGCTGTGCCATTCCCAAATAGAGCAGATCCACAATTTCCAAAGCCGATAAACGAGAACTGATCGCACCGATTCTGGTCAGATGTTCTGAATTGGGAATTGCCAGTTTCACATCTGCAAGTTCACTCAAACGTGAAGGCGCATTGCGTGTTACCGCAATCACAGTCGCATGCTTCTGCTTGGCAATTTCACAGGGATATATAATCTCCTTGGATAAACCACTGTAAGAAAATGCAATCACCGTATCCCTTTCGCTGATATAATGCATAAACTCAACTCCCATATGGGAATCAAATTCATAGTGTGCCCGAATATGCACTCGCTTCAACTTATGATACATATCATAGGCCGGCAGCATCGAAGCACCGATCCCAAGCAAATAGATATTTTCACTATCACATAAGCGATCAATGGCTTTTGCCAACGCAACCTTATCCAGCATGGCGAATAAATCATGATTCGCACTGTCATACAGCATTTCAACTTTATCACATAACACTGACATGTTATCATCCCGATTGATGATTGTATTGATTGCCATGCTCTTTTCTTGTCGGGAACTATCTTTTGCCAATGCAATTTTGAATTCTTCCAAACCACTGTATCCAAGCGTTTTAGCAAAACGAATAATAGATGCGGAGGAAGTCTTGTAACATTCTCCAGCTTCCAATGCGGTCATTCGTAAGAAATGATCGACATCAGCCAATATACAATCGGCAATCCGCTTGTTGGTTTTTGATAATGTGTCATATCCTTGTCGAATGGTCGTTTGTACATGCATATTGATTCCTCTTCGCTTATTTATGTAAAGCGCTTTCTTTTTATATTCTAGCAGAAATGTAACTAAATTTCAATATCATAATTAAAACTTTTAATTTTTGTATTTATATTTCATTTATTAGTATTCTACTTCTCCCCCCTTTTCTACTTAATTAACGGGATTCCATTCATGTTCTGATACAAAAAAACAGCCCCTTATTTATCATAAGAGACCGACTATGAATGACGAACGTTTTTGAATATCCATCGGCTATCTACCCACATGCATCCCTTTGCCAATCCAAGCACACCTACACAACATAAGACCTCAGAGAAGCGAGCGTTTACGCTTTCTGCCTGCTCGCTTTTGTGGCCACAGCAACATCATCCCAACTAGGACAAAGCCAATCGGCCAATAATGCACTGCCAAATAATTGATCCCCATCATCATTGTATCAAAATCAAAACTCGGTTTCACCAGCAGGATCACTCCACTGATGATGAAGATCCATCCCATATGTCTGCGCATCGCTCTCACTTCCTTTACTGTCAGTATAGCACAGAAAGAAGGCAGATCATGTCAAAAAAAGATGTGTTCTCACACATCTTACAAATCAACTTTTTCTAAATCACAATAACTGATCTCCGTTGGAGTTTCTCTACCAAACAGAATCGTTAATACAACCGCTGTCTGCGTATCCCCATCCAATTTTTCCACAGTTCCCTCCACCCCGGAAAATGCACCGCCTAAAATCTTCACGCGATCGCCAACCTCGAAATTGACATTGACACGACGCTCACTCATACCAAGACGCCGCAAGATATTCTCCATCTCATCCTCAGCCACAGGGAACGGCTTCGCACCGCCACCGCTGGATCCGATGAACCCGGTAACACCCGGTGTATTACGCACAATATACCATGCCTCATCTGTCATGATCATTTCTACAAATACATATCCGGAAAATAAGTTTTTAACCTTTTTCACTTCTTTGCCGTTTTTGTATTCAATCTCTGTTTCCTCTGCCACAATCACCTGAAACAAATAATCTTGCAGGCCCATGGTTTCCATACGGCGTTCAAGATTTTCCTTTACGCGATTTTCATGACCGGCATAGGTATTGACAACATACCATTCCTTCGTTGCTTCTGCCATAGCTTCCTCCTATACTCCCACAAACTTCAGGAATCCTGAAGCAATCATCTCACAAAGAATAAAGAATACTGCAAATGCCACGGTGAAAAACAATACCTTGACACTATTTGACATGAGTTCTTTGCTCTTCGGCCAGCGAATCCGTGAGATTTCCGAGCGAATGCCCGCAATGCTGAACCATTTCATGAAAATCACTCCTTACTTCGTTTCACGATGCAGCGTATGACAGCCGCATTTTTTACAATATTTCTTAAGCTCCAGACGTTCACTGTGCGTTTTTTTATTCCGTCGTGTCGTATAATTGCGTGACAAGCAAACAGTGCAAGTCAAAATCACTTTATCCTTCATTGCCTGACACCTACCTTATGCCTAATAACTTTATCACAAAGTCCTTACTTAGTCAATCAATGCTTTTGATTTCCGCACTTTTGCAAGGACATATTCCACCTTTCGCACCTCAATATTGAGCGCATCCGCAATCTCTTCATAACGAAGTCCCCATAGCTTCAACCATACAATTTGACGTTCCATCAAATTTAAGGACGCAAACAGCTTGCGCAAGACATGCTCCTCCTGCATTTGATATAGCGTATACACACCCTCTAACGTCATATCACGATTGGGGATATAATCTAATATACGATCACTGCGATCCTCTCTGACATAACTGTCTAAAGACATGGCACAGTGTTCGCTACGCCCCTGATTTGACCATAAACGTCGTCGATAAGCAGCCACATAATGTAGGACAAAATAATGATAGAAAGTTGCGAAAGATGCTTTTTTATCGGGACGATAAGCATAGACAGCCTTCAATAAAAGCGCAGTGAGTTCCGCTAAGCAGTCCCCCTCTTTATCTGCCAATTCCTGCTTATATAGCATACGCCTCAGCATTCTGCGATTGTATATTCCATATTTATGGATCAACGTATGTAAACTGTTTTCATCCATTTGATAGATCAAATACAACAACAGATCATCATGATCGTTATGTATAGGATCCATTCTACCTCCTTATTTCAGAGGATGACGCTGCGCATAAATTTCATATAACAGCACAGCACAAGCAACCGAAGCATTCAGCGATGTGATTGAGCCAGCCATGGGTAGTGCAATCGCATAGTCACACATTTTTCGCACCAAGGGAGAAATTCCTTCTCCTTCCGAGCCAATGACCAATACCAGTGGTACATTATAATCTGCACTGCGATAATCCTGCGCATTCTGTGCATCCGCTGCTGCCACCCAAAAACCCTGTTCTTTCAGTTGTTTCAGTGTTTGGCTTAAATTGCTCACATAGGCAACCTTAACCGTATCAATCGCACCGGTACTCACCTTAGCGACCGTGCTGTTTAAAGGCACACTGCGATGTTTACCCAGTATAATCCCATCCGCACCGACACAATCCGCGCTGCGCAAAATCGCCCCTAAATTATGGGGATCCTTGATTCCATCCAACAAGATGAGCAGCGGCTGTTTGCCCGCAGGGATCGCTTCCAGCACTTCCGTTAGCGTATAACTTTTAAATTCATCAATTTTAGCCGCAACCCCTTGATGATGCTCATTTTGAAACAGGGCATCCATTTTCTTGCGGGACATGCGTTTGAGTGGTAATTGGGCATGTTCCACCTGCTGAATCAATTCACGATCCTTCAATCCTTCAACGATTAAGATTTCATGAATCTTACGCTCGCTTTTTAACAGTTGCTTTACAACATTCTTACCGTATACATATTGTGTCATTTTGCTTCACCTAGTTTTAAAATTTCATTCCACAGCTCCTGCATACGCACTGTTTGATTGCTTAAGTACAAATAACCGATGAGTGCCTCCAAACCGGTAGCCATGCGATATTCCATCATACTGGCATTCTTCGCACGACTTTCCGTTTTACTATTGCGACCACGTAAAATAATCGCTGTTTCCGCTTCATCGAAAAATCCCTGATCCATCAAAGCACGCAGATAAGTGCTCTGGGCACGGGCACTCACCCAAGCCTCACTTTGTTTTTGGAGTACGCCTGTTTTCCCGCAACCCTGCATAATTAAATGGGTTCTGACCCACAAAGACATCACCGCATCACCGATATAAGCCAATGTAGTTGCGTTATAAGCAGCCAATTCAGCCGTGGATAAAGTTTCCTCTATCTTCATTTATAACAAGCCTCGTGCATTCAACTCCATGCGATATGCATCTGCACTGGCAAAATCACGATCTGCCTTTGCCTGATTCCACTTCGCAAACAAAGTATGATCCGTTTCACTTAATGTCACAGGCTCATAAACGATACCCAGCACTTCCAGCATATGTCGCAAGGAAGTCACCTCCATAGCGATTCCTTCCCAATCACATTCTTTTTGGCGCAGTGCTTGATTCAGTTTTTTTGTCGCATCAAATAAGGCCGAAAAGGCATTTGGGGTATTCAAATCATCCTGCATCGCTTCCATGAACTGCATATAGGCGCTACCCTGCGCTTGTTCAGCGGGGCGCTGTTTCGCCAGTTGAAGCTTGATTTCAGCCTGTTTTAACGTATGCAGCACCTTTTCACTTTCCTTGCGGGCGCTTTCTATGCTTTCCTCATTGATATTCAATGGTGCGCGATAATGAGCCGAAAGCATCATCCAACGCATCGTATTGGCGCCAATTTGTTCCATGAGATCCTTTGCCCATACCACATTGCCTAGTGATTTTGACATCTTTTCACCATCAATGTTCACCATGCCATTATGCATCCAATAATTAGCGATAGAAGTATTGTACGCAGCCCGTGATTGGGCAATTTCATTTTCATGATGTGGGAATTTCAAATCCATTCCACCCCCATGAATATCTATCAAATGATGCTGGAACTCCTGATTGATCATGACAACACACTCCGTATGCCAACCGGGACGACCAAGTGACCAAGGTGATTCCCAACGGATTCCTTCTTCAGTCTGTTTCCAAAGGGTGAAATCCAAAGGATTCTCCTTCTTGGTATTTTCATCAATGCGTGCACCAACCATAAGATCAGCGATCTGCTGGTTGGAAAGTGTACCATATTGTTCTACACTATTGACACGGAAGTAAACATCACCTTCCACAACATAAGCATGCCCCTTGTCCACAAGCAGTTGAATAAAAGCAATAATCGCATCCATGGTCTCTGTCACTTTAGGGCAGGAATCCGGCATCATCGCATGCAGTCCTTGACGCATCTCATTGTATGCCACAATAAAGCGCTCACTCACTTCATGTTCGCTGATACCTAACTCCTTTGCTTTATTGATAATCTTATCATCCACATCGGTAAAGTTACTGACAAACTTTACTTGATAACCCAATTCCTGCAAGGTGCGCTTTAATGTATCAAACACGATCACCGGACGCGCATTGCCCACATGAGCATAATTGTATACGGTAGGGCCGCAGACATACATACTGACTTCGCCATCCCTCAATGGCTTCAGTTCTTCGATTTTGTTGCGGTAACTGTTGAAAAGTTTCATTTCTATCATCCTCTCGTCAAAAAAAGCTCCGAGCATATAGCGGATCTTCTCATCTTTTATTCTTCAGCGTTTCACTAAGTATACCAAGTTTCCACATAAAATACAACTGAAACAGGGTGGATAAAAAGGGGAAATCCTTGTGTATAATCATTCCTTTGTCATTTATGGTAATTGTAGAGGATTACACATGTAGCAAACGGCTCAGGGATAGGCAAGCGTCTGCCATTGAGCGCTTCGTTGATGAGACATGATTCATATTTATAATTGCATCATCATGAACCAGTGGCATAGCACTATCCCTAATATTTTATGCAAAGCAATGCCCTACTACACACATAAGTTCCATTCTTGCATCATATAAGACAACAGCACCAAATAGATGCTTTCATAAAAAAAGAAAAAGCCCTTACGGACTTTCCTATTTCACAAATTCGATGATTGCCATCGGAGCACTGTCACCACGACGCACTCTTGTCTTAATTACACGTGTATAACCGCCACTTCGATCTGCATACGCAGGTGCGATTTCGGTAAACAACTTCTGTAATGCGGTCTGACCGGTTGCTTCATCCGCAACCACATCATGAATATAAGCAGCGGCTTGACGACGTGCATGCAAATCGCCACGCTTGCCTAACGTAACCAATTCATCCGCAACGCTGGACAATTCCTTTGCTTTCATCTCAGTCGTTTCAATCTGACCGTTGATGATCAAAGAGGTAGCCATATTTCTGAACATTGCTTTACGATGATCGGCTGTACGTCCTAATCTACGATTCCACATTGGTAATAACCTCCTTTTTGCGCTTATTCATATGATTTGAAGTTGAGGCCAAGATCATAGATCTTATCCTTAACTTCCTTCAATGATTTCTTACCTAAGTTACGAACTCTCATCATCTCATCTTCTGTTTTCTGTGTCAGTTCCTCTACTGTCTGGATACCGGCACGTTTCAAACAGTTGTAAGAGCGCACAGAGAGATCAAGATCCTCGATCATCATCACAAGACCCTTATTCTGTACTTCACCCTGTGCTTCCTTCATCAAGGAATCCATTTCATTGACCTGCTCATGCACATTGGTCAATAGATCCAAATGATCAATGAGAATTTTTGCCGCCAAGGCAATGGATTCTGCCGGAGAAATAGAACCATCCGTCCAGATTTCCAATTCCACCTTGTCATACTTGGCATTTTGACCGACACGGGTCGGTTCTACATTATAAGATACACGATCAATCGGTGTATAGATTGAATCGGTATAAATCGTACCCAACGGCTGATTCTGTGACTGATACAAGGATTTATTCGTATCGGCACTGACATAACCGCGTCCGATGCGTGCCTGTAATTCCATTTCCAATGATCCGCCTTCTTCCATTGTACAGATATGCAGATCCTGATTCAGGATTTCCACACCTTCCGGACAAATGATATCGGCAGCGGTTACCTCACCGGCACCCTGTTTGGAAATGCGAAGCGTATATACCTCGTCATCCTGAATTTTCATGATTAACGTCTTGATATTCAGAATGATCGCAGTGACATCCTCAACGATACCCGGAATCGCTGTAAATTCATGATAGACACCGTCTACCTTGATGGAAAATACAGCCCCTCCCGGCAATGAGGAGAGCAATACCCGGCGAAGTGCGTTACCGATGGTAACACCGAAACCTCTTTCCAGCGGTTCGAATACAAACTTGCCATAGTACTCGGATTCGACATATTCCTTTACTTCAAAATTAGCACGTTCGAATTTCTCCATGAGATACCTCCTCGTTTCAGACTTCTAGCCACGTGGGCGTTTTGGTGGACGGCATCCGTTATGAGGAATCGGAGTGACGTCATTGATCATCGTAATCTCCAATCCGGCTACTTGAAGTGCCCGAACCGCAGCCTCACGTCCGGGTCCCGGACCCTTTACATTAACCGCAATCGTTTTCATACCGTTCTCGATTGCCGCCTTACCGGCTGCCTCGCCTGCCATCTGTGCGGCATACGGAGTGGATTTACGAGAACCCTTGAAGCCAAGTGCACCGGCACTGGACCAAGCAACTGCATTT
Organism: Erysipelotrichaceae bacterium; assembly: GCA_022799495.1. Taxonomy (GTDB): domain Bacteria; phylum Bacillota_I; class Bacilli_A; order Erysipelotrichales; family Erysipelotrichaceae; genus C-19. The sequence continues at coordinate 7,590 of JAAWON010000074.1, forward strand.
CCGCTTTCATCCGTTATCGTAACGATGGTATTGTTAAAAGTTGAATGAATGTGTGCCATACCGCGTGCTATATTCTTGCGAACACGACGCTTTCTAACACCGCTCTTACCTTTTGCCATGTCGTTTTTACCCTCCTATCGTCCTACTTCTTCTTACCTGCGACAGCACGCGCCGGCCCTTTACGAGTCCGTGCATTTGTCTTAGTACGCTGTCCGCGAACCGGCAGGCCCTTACGGTGACGAATCCCGCGATAGCAGCCGATCTCCATCAGCCGCTTAATATTCAAATTGACCTCACGGCGCAAATCACCCTCGGTCTTAATCTTATCGACCTCAGAACGGATCGCATTGACCTGATCATCGCTCAGATCTTTTACTCGCACGTCCTCACTGATGCCGGTTTTTGCTAAAATCGACGCCGCGGTTGCACGGCCGATTCCGTAAATATACGTTAATGATACGACTACACGCTTATCGCGTGGAATATCTACTCCTGCAATACGAGCCATTGTGTCCTTACACCTCCACTATTATCCTTGTCTTTGTTTATGCTTTGGATTTTCACAAATTACCATTACACGACCCTTGCGCTTAATAACGCGGCACTTATCGCATATTGGCTTGACAGATGGTCTTACTTTCATGCGTTACCCTCCTTATTCACGACTACTTATGTCGGAATGTAATACGCCCACGTGTTAAATCATAAGGTGAAATTTCGACAGTGACACGATCCCCTGGTAAAATGCGAATGTAATGCATACGGATTTTACCAGAAACGTGAGCCAAGATTTCGTGACCGTTTTCCAATTTCACTTTAAACTGTGCATTCGGCAAAGTATCTTCTACTACGCCTTCAATCTCAATAACATCTTGTTTACCCATTCGAATGAGTTTCCTCCTGTTTGCTTACCGTTCATCCACCTGAAAGATATCAGTTAGATACTTCCCAAGCAGGCAGCGCTTAAACATGAAAACCTGCCTTTGTATATTGTATCAGATTTCCTGCCTGTTCGTCCAGTATTTCATGGGCATTCTTACCCATAAGTTTCCTGTGCATCCTTCACTCACATGTCGAATCCACACAATTCATGAGGAAGCGGGAGGAAAGCAGTTGAACTTTGCGCCCGCTGTCATGATTGTTTGTTATAGATTCGTCAAGGCCTTCTTCACATCATCCCACACCGCTTCAATCGGCTGATTGGCATTGATGTGACGTACCAGTCCTTTTGCTTCATAGAAAGCCATGACCGGCTCGGTTTGACGATGATATTCCGCCAATCGTACCTCTAAGCTCTCCAGCGTATCATCCTGACGCTGATAGAGTTCGCTACCGCAAACATCACAGATTCCTTCCTGTTTGGAAGGATTTGCCTTGATGTGATAGATCTCACCGCACTGCTTACACAGACGGCGGCCGGTAATACGCTCAGCCAATGTCGCAAACGGAATTTCCATCGCCAGCACCACATCAATCGCCAAATCGGGCTGCTGTGCGGAAATGGTATCGAATGCCTGCGCCTGATCCAAAGTGCGCGGATATCCATCTAGTAGAAAGCCGCATTTGCGATCACTTAGATGCGCCAAGTATTCCGCTACCATCGCATTGGTGATTTCATCTGGCACAAGTAAGCCTTGATCCATATAGCTTTTGGCTTTTTGACCCAATTCACTGCCGGAGCCAATTTCAGCACGGAAGATATCACCGGTTGAAATATGGTTCACATGAAACTGCGCAACGATTCTGGCAGACATGGTACCTTTTCCGGCACCGGGCCCTCCCATAATCAATATGTTCATATTGCTCACCTGCTACCGTGAGATGAAGCCACGATAGGACTTTTGTGTCAACTGTCCCTCTAACTGCTTGACTGTTTCCATCGCTACGCCGACAACGATGATGACACCGGTGCCGCCCAGACCCATGGACTGAGGCAAAGAAGTAAACAGGGGCAGCGCATGCGGCAAAACCGCAATGAACGCCAATCCAATCGCTCCCAATACGGTGATGCGATTCAATACCTTTGTGATATAATCCCGTGTTTCACTGCCCGGACGAATACCGGGAATGTAGGTTCCGTTCTTACCGAGGTTCTCGGCAATTTTTTCCGGATCCACCTGTAATTTGGTGTAAAAGAAGGTAAACAACAGAATCAATACCACATAAATCGTTAAACTGATCGGTGTGTTCAAGCCCAAGAACTTGGACATGGTGACAATTACATCAGAACCCTCTTCATTGAAGAAACGAGCAATCTGTAAGGGCGCCACCATAATGGCGGACGCAAAGATCACCGGAATCACACTGGCAGAATTGATTTTTAACGGCAAGTAAGTCATATCCTTTTTGCGGGTCTGTACTGTACTGCTTGTGTATTGAATCGGAATCTTACGCTCTGCCATCTGCATGAACACAACGAGAATCAGAATCAATACATAACAGAATACAAACAGTGAGAAGTTTAACAAACCGCCAAACATTGCACTGCTGTCCTGTGAACCAACTAAGGTTTGATACGCGGTAATGAATTGATGCGGCAGACGTGCTACGATACCGGCCATGATAATCATAGATACACCGTTGCCGATGCCTTTCATCGAAATGCGATCACCGATCCACAAAAGGAACATGGAGCCGGCAGTCAACAGTGTTGAGATATAGAAACACTGTGAGAATACCGCCTCGCTTTCCAGTAAGGTCGGATACGTCTTACTGAATGAGTAAACCATGGTAAAGCCTTGGAAGAATGATAATACAACAGCCAGATAGCGCGTATAACGATCAATTTGTTTACGACCGTTAGCGCCGCCTTTGGATAGTTCCGTCAAAGCCGGAATTACATCCATAGACAATAACTGAATAATAATTGACGCAGTGATGTAGGGACCTACACCAAGCGCAAAGATGGACAGTTGTTCCAAACCGCCGCCGCCCAACAGATTCATCATCGCCAGCAGCGAGTTATCATTCATTCCGCTTAAGAGTTCTGCGGTATTCACACCCGGCACAGTAATCGTTGTGCCAAAGCGGAATACGAACAGCATGGCAAGCGTAAAGAGAATGCGCGAGCGAATCTCTTTATTTTTCAGCATGCCGACAAATGTCGCAAACATACTAGATAACCTCGGTGGTACCGCCCGCCTGCTCAATCGCTGCGACAGCGCTCTGGGAGAATTTATTTGCTTTTACACTCAACTTCTTCTCCAATTCGCCTTGTCCTAAAATCTTAATGCCGTCCAGCTCCTTCTTCACTAAGCCGCTTTCAATTAACAACTCCGGTGTAACCTCGGTGCCATTTTCAAAGCGATTCAAACTTGCCACATTAACGATGGCATATTCCTTGCGGGTGAAGTTGGTGAAACCGCGCTTTGGCAAACGACGAGCCAATGGTGTTTGACCACCCTCGAAGCCCAGACGTACACCGCCGCCGCTGCGTGCCTTCTGACCCTTACTGCCCTTACCGGCAGTCTTACCGTTGCCGCTGCCTTGGCCGCGGCCGATGCGCTTACGTTCTTGACGTGCACCCTCGGTATATTTCATTTCATGTAATTTCATATCTGTCTCCTCCTAACCGCGAATTTCTTCCGGTTTTTTGCCGCGGAGCGCGGATACTTCTTCGATTGTTCTCAGGCTTTTCAATGCATTCATCGTTGCCCGTACCATATTGATCGGAGTACGGCTGCCGATGCATTTGGTCAAGATATCATTGATTCCCGCAAGTTCCACAACCGCACGAATTGCACCGCCGGCAATGACTCCGGTACCTTCGGATGCCGGACGGATAAATACCTCACCAGCACCATAAGTTCCGCTCATTTCATGAGGAATCGTTCCGTTGATCAGCGGTACATGTACGATGTTTTTCTTCGCATCCTCAACGGCTTTCTTGATCGCATCAGGAACCTCATTGGCCTTTCCTGTGCCAAAGCCTACACGTCCTTTTTTATCACCGATGACAACAAGAGCGGCAAAACGGAAACGACGTCCACCTTTTACTACTTTTGTGACACGGTTGATCGTGACGACGCGCTCTTCAAATTCTTTTTCGCGCTGTTCTCTTCTTGGTTTGCGTTCCATTCGCACTACCTCCTAAAATTTCAAGCCGGCTTCTCTTGCCGCATCTGCCAATGCCGCTACTCGACCGTGATAGACATAGCCACCGCGATCAAATACGACCTGCGTGATATTCTTCGCTAACGCTGCCTTGGCAACTGCCTCGCCAACCAGTTTCGCAGCCGCAATATTGCCGCCGTTCTCCAGTTTTAACGATACACTGCTTGCGGCAGCCAAAGTTACTTTATTTACATCGTCGATGATCTGTGCATGAATGTTAGCATTGGAACGGAATACGTTCAAGCGGGGACATTCCGGAGTACCACTGATTTTCTTACGAACACGTGCATGACGACGAAGTCTTTCATCATTTCTTGAATTTTTCTTAAGCATTGTTCATTTTCTCCTTTCCCACTATTTCTTACCGGCAGTCTTGCCTTCCTTACGACGAACGTGCTCATCACTGTAACGAACACCCTTGCCCTTGTAAGGTTCTGGCTTTCTGCTGGCTCTAACATTTGCCGCAAATTCACCAACCAGCTGCTTATCAATACCGGAGATAACAATCTCGGTAGCGCTCTTGCACTCAGCCTGAATGCCTTCCGGAATGATAAATTCAACCGGATGCGAATAGCCGATATTCAAAGTCAGTTTATTGCCTGATACAGCACTACGGAAACCGATGCCGACCAAGGTTAGGTTTTTGGTGAAGCCTTCGGATACACCCTCAACCATGTTGTATAACAGTGCACGGGTTGTACCATGTAACTGTTTTGTATGCTTTTCATCATTAGGACGAACCACATGAATGATGCTTTCCTCCTGCTTGATTTCCATCAGAACGGAGAATTGACGTGTCAGGGTACCCTTAGGGCCCTTCACTGTCACCTCATTCCCAGACGCAATGTTTACTTCCACACCGGCAGGAATGGTAATCGCCTTATTACCGATACGTGACATATGTTATTACCTCTCTTATCTTACCATACGTAGGCAAGCACTTCGCCGCCTACATGTTTCGCTCTGGCATCCTTATCACTCATTACACCTTCTGATGTAGAGATGATTGCGATACCCAAGCCATTCAATACACGCGGAATTGCGTCTACTTTTGCATAAGCACGCAAGCCCGGCTTGGAAATACGTTTTAAGCCGCTGATCACCTTTTCCCCATTTGGGCCATACTTCAAAGTGATCGTAATAGTCTTTTTGACATCGCCTTCCAGCGCAAAGTCATTGATAAAGCCTTCCTCTTTCAGAATCTTAGCGATTGCCAGTTTTTCCTTATTGGCAGGCATTGTCACGCTTTCATGGCGTGCCTGCAATGCGTTGCGGATTCTTGTCAGCATATCCGCAATCGGATCTGTCATAATCATTGAGCGTTTCCTCCTTCTTACCAGCTGGCCTTTTTCACTCCCGGAATCTGACCCTTATAAGCCAGTTCACGGAAGCAAATACGACACAGTTTGTATTTACGCAATACCGAGTGAGGGCGTCCACAGCGTTCACAACGTGTGTACTCACGCACTTTGTACTTTTGAGGACGATTACATTTGTTAATCATTGATTTCTTTGCCATATTGCTTGTCCTCCTATTTCTTGAAGGGCATGCCCATTTCGCTGAGCAGTGCCTTCGCTTCTTCATTCGTTTCCGCAGTTGTCACAATCACGACATCCATACCGCGTACACGAGTAACCTTATCATAGTCGATTTCCGGGAAAATCAACTGTTCTTTCACACCAAGTGTGTAATTTCCACGGCCATCGAAAGAAGTATCGCTGACACCACGGAAGTCACGCACACGCGGCAAAGAGATGTTCATCAATTTATCCAAGAAATCATACATCTTAACCGAACGCAGCGTTACTTTACAGCCAATCGGCATACCGGCACGCAGTTTAAAGTTCGCGATGGATTTCTTAGCCTTTGTCACCACTGCCTTTTGACCGGTGATCTGTTCCAATTCTTTTACAGCATCCTCCAACGCTTTCGCATTTTGAATGGCATCGCCAACACCGATGTTGACAACAACCTTTTCAATACGGGGAACCTGCATGATATTTTTATATCCGAACTTCTCCATCAAAGCGGGAATCACTGTTTCCTTGTATCTTTGTTCTAGGCGGTTCATTGTATCTGCCCTCCTACTTCAAGACAGTGCCGCTTTTTTTGTTATAGCGCACTTTTGTCTGATTGCCTTTTTTATCTGTTTCAAACTTATATCCAATTCGGCCGGCTTGTTTTGCCTTCGCATCATAAGCCATAACATTGGATACATGGATCGGCATTTCCTTTTCGATGATGCCGCCATCTGGGTTTGCTTGGGTCGGTTTCATATGTTTCTTTACAATATTAACGCCTTCCACAAGTACCTTATTTTTCTTAGGGAATACCTGCTGCACTTCACCGATTGTGCCTTTGTATGCTCCGGTAATGACCTGTACCTTATCACCTTTTTTGATTTTCATAAAAGACACACCTCCTATAATACTTCCGGTGCCAAGGATACGATTTTCATGAAATCCTTGTCACGCAGTTCTCTTGCCACGGGTCCAAAAATACGTGTACCACGTGGAGTCTTATCATCTTTAATCAAGACAACGGCATTGTCGTCGAATTTGATATAGGTTCCATTCTCTCTGCGTACGCCACGCTTTGTGCGCACGATTACGCCTTTGACAACATCACCTTTCTTCACCGTACCGCCGGGAGCAGCCTGCTTCACGGTACATACGACGATATCGCCGATGTTGGAAAATTTGCGCACACTGCCACCTAAGCAACGGATGACCAAAACTTCTTTGGCACCTGTGTTGTCGGCAACGCGCAATCTACTTTCATTTTGAATCATGAACGCTTACCTCCTGTCGGTTTAAAGCTCTACGGCTTTTTCGACGATCTCAATCAAACGGAAGCGCTTTGTAGCGGATAAGGGACGTGTCTCCATGATCACGACCGTATCGCCCATCTTTGCCTCATTCTTTTCGTCATGTGCCTTGAACTTTTTGGAATATTTTACCCGCTTTCCGTAGATGGGGTGTGTTTTCTTAGTTTCTACCACTACCGTGATCGTCTTATCCATTTTATCGGAAATGACTGTGCCACGATAGGTTTTACGTTTTGCTCTTTCCATGCTTGAGACCCTCCTATTCGCTAGCAAGCTCGCGCTCGCGTATTACTGTCTTGATGCGGGCGATGTCTTTTTTCACCATACGCATACGTGCAGTATTTTCTAATTGACCGGTTGCTTGCTGGAAACGAAGATTGAAGAGTTCATCCTTTAGCGTTTCGATCTCTTGCGCTAATTCAGTGTTGCTTTTTTCTCTGATCTCTTTCGCTGTCATTATAACTTCTCTCCTTTTCTAACAAATTTCGTTTTGACCGGCAATTTGTGAGAAGCAAGACGGAATGCCTCGCGGGCGATTTCCTCGCTGACTCCGCCGATTTCAAACATGACACGGCCCGGTTTTACAACCGCTACCCAACCTTCAGGTGCACCTTTACCGGAACCCATACGTACTTCCAACGGCTTCTTGGTAATTGCCAAGTGCGGGAAGATGCGGATCCAAACTTGTCCGCCACGTTTCATGTAACGCGTCATTGCGATACGGGCTGCTTCAATTTGACGGTTGCTGACATATGCACCGGTATCCGCCATCAAACCGAATTCACCGAAGCTGACCTCACGGCCGGCTTTTGCACGTCCTTCATAGGTTAAACGGTGAGGACGTCTATATTTTGTTCTTTTTGGCATCAACATAGATTAGTTTCCTCCTTCCGCTTTCCCTTCTGCCTTAGGGGCAGTATTGCGGTGATTGTTGCGGTTGTTATGATCCCCGCGGCCACCGCGATCATTACGTCCGCCGCGATTGTTGCGACGACGACGATCATTCATCGGATTCTTTGGTGCTTCCGGCTCGCTCACCATCTGACCCGGCAATACTTCACCACGGCAAATCCATACCTTAACACCTAAACGGCCATAGGTCGTATGCGCTTCTTCTGCCGCATAGTCAATATCGGCACGCAGTGTATGCAGAGGAACCACACCTTCAGAATATCCTTCAGAACGCGCGATATCCGCTCCGCCTAAACGACCGGAAACCAAAGTTTTGATTCCCTTGGCACCCGCACGCATCGTGCGCTGGATCGCTTTTTTCTGGCAAGTACGGAAGCTTGCACGCTGTTCCAACTGATCGGCAATGCTTCTTGCGACCAAGCGTGCATCCAAATCAGGGTTGGCAATTTCCAATACTTTGATATAGACATTCTTTTTCGTTAATTTTTCCAGTTTCTTTTTCAGATTTTCGATATTCTCACCGCTGGTACCGATGATCACACCCGGACGAGCGGTACGGATCATGATTTCCACACGGTTTTTAGAACGTTCGATCTCTACGCGGCTAACGGATGCGGCCTTGCATTCCTTAGCGACGAATTCACGAATTTTAACGTCCTCCAACAACAGATCGGCATAGTCCTTGTCTGCGTACCATCTTGACTCCCAGTCGCGGATGACACCGACACGCATTCCGATCGGGCTAACTTTCTGTCCCATGGGCTACCTCCTTAATCACGCTCGTCAACCACAACCGTGATGTGGCTGGTGCGTTTATGGATCGCACTTGCAGATCCTTTTGCGCGCGGCATGAAACGTTTCAAGGTAATTCCCTCATTTGCGTAACACGCCTTCACGTATAATTTTTCTTCATCCATTTCGTTGTTGTTGACTGCATTGCTTACCGCAGACTTCAACACCTTAGCAGTTGCCGCAGCCGCTGCATTCGGGGTGAACTTCAAGATTGCGGCAGCCTCTGCTGCATCCTTCCCACGAATTAAATCCAGCACTAAGCGAGCCTTTCTAGGTGGGATACGCAATGTTTTTGCTGTTGCTTTTACTTCCATGTAACGTTCCTCCTATCGTTTCGCTTTCTTGTCATCGTCACCGTGCACCGCATATTTACGGGTTGGCACGAATTCACCCAGTTTATGTCCGACCATATCTTCGCTCACATAAACCGGCAGATGTTCCTTACCATTGTATACTGCGAAGGTGTGTTCAACAAAGTTCGGGAAGATCGTGGAACGACGTGACCATGTTTTAATCACTTCTTTTTTGCCGGCAGCGTTCAGTGCCTCCACTTTTTTCATCAAGTGGTCATCACAGAACGGGCCTTTTTTCAGACTACGACTCATGTTTCATTTCCTCCTTTGCCTACTTACCATTGCGGCGACGTACGATTAACTTCGTAGACGCTTTCTTGCTTTTGCGTGTTTTGACACCCATTGCTTTCTTGCCCCATGGTGTCATCGGGGATTTACGTCCAACCGGGGTACGGCCTTCACCACCACCATGTGGGTGATCGTTTGGATTCATAACGGAACCACGCACAGTCGGGCGAATGCCGCGCCAACGATTGCGTCCGGCTTTACCGTAATTAACCAAGCTGTGATCTTCGTTTCCTACAACACCGATGGTTGCGCGGCAGTTGTTCAGCACCTTACGCACTTCACCGGATGCCAAACGCAGGGTCGCATATTTTTCCTCAATACCCAAAATCTGAGCAGAGGTACCGGCAGAACGTGCCATCTGGCCGCCTTTACCCGGTTTTAATTCTACATTGTGTACAAATGTACCTTCCGGAATGTCCTTCAATTCCATCGCATTGCCGACCATGATATCGCTGCCCTTACCGGAAACAACGCTCATGCCAACCTGCAAGCCCTTAGGCGCAAGAATGTAACGTTTTTCACCATCCGCATAGTTCAGTAATGCGATGTTTGCGGAACGATTCGGATCATATTCGATCGTAGCGACCTTTGCCACAATCCCATCTTTATTGCGCTTGAAGTCGATGATTCGATAAGCGCGTTTGTGTCCGCCGCCTTGATGACGGGTTGTAATACGGCCGTTGTTGTTGCGTCCACCTTTGCTTTTCAGCGGTGCCAACAAACTTTTCTCCGGCTGATTGGTTGTAATCTCTTCATAAGTCAAGCTCGTCATCCCACGACGTCCGGGTGTGGTCGGCTTGTATTTCTTAATTGCCATTGATATCCTCCTTACGCATTATTTATTCAGGAAATAGCGTTCTTCTCCCTGATTTATTTTGTTTCAGCTTCGCCAAACAGGTCGATATCCTGTCCTGCCTTAATCTTAACATAGGCTTTACGAACTGCTTTACTCATGCCAACATAACGTCCTACCCGTTTTTTCTTCGGGCATACATTAACAACATTAACCTTTTCCACATCAACCTTGAAGATGTTTTCCACGGCTTGACGGATCAGGATTTTATTAGCGCCTTTCTTCACTTCAAAGGTCACTACATTGTTTTCGTCCATATAACGCATTGTTTTTTCAGTGATAATCGGACGAATGATAATATCCTTATAGTTGTTCATTATCCCAATGCCTCCTCAACATGCTTCACAGCCGCTTCTGTGAAAACGATTTTGTTTGCGTTGACCATATCGTACACGTTAATGCCATCCGCTGTCAGCATCATCATGGTCGGGATATTACGCATGGATTTGAACGCATTTTCAAAGTCCTCATCCGGTGCGACCACAAACAGTGTTTTCTTGCCGAGTTTCAATGCAGCCAAAATTTCATTGAATGCCTTTGTTTTCGGTTCTGCCAGTTCCAGTTTATCCAAAACCATCATCTCGCTTGCCGCTACTTTTTCACTCAGCACGGATTTTAGCGCCAAACGACGCACTTTCTTGTTCAGTTTGTAAGCATAACTGCGCGGTGTTGGTCCAAATACCGTACCGCCGCCACGCCACTGTGCAGCCCGGATACTACCCTGACGAGCACGTCCGGTGCCTTTTTGACGCCAAGGCTTGCGTCCGCCGCCGCTCACTTCACTGCGGCCCTTAGTATCATGGGTTCCCTGACGCATGCATGCACGCTGCATGATGATAGCATCAAAGATGACCTGCTGATTTGGCTCGATGCCAAATACTTCGGGGCTGAGCGTAATTTCATGCAGCTCCTTGCCCGCTTGGTTTAATACGACCATGTTAGGCATCTGTTATTCCTCCTCGCTCTTATTGTAGTTAATTAAGGTTGGTGCCGGTTTTGCCTTCTTTGCGCACTTTGCGCTGCACACCATAACCATACCGCGTTTTGGGCCCGGTACATTTCCCTTGATCAGTAAGCAGTTATTCTCTGTATCTACTTTGATGATCTGCAAGTTTTGATTGGTCGTGCGATAACCGCCTTCCTGACCTGCCATAATGGTTCCCTTTAAGATTTTACCTTGACGGGATGTGATACCATTGGTTGCCAAAGAACCGATGTGGCGGATATTCTTAGATCCACCATGGCTCTTAGGTCCCTGATGTGCGTTGTTGCGCACGATGGTACCGTTATAGCCTTTACCTTTGCTGGTTCCGATTACATCCACGATGTCACCGTCAGCGAAGATATCAACCTTTACTTCTGCGCCTAATTCCAAAGCATTCAATTCCTCTGCTTTAAATTCTCTGATGAAGCGCTTCGGCCCTGTATTCACCTTTGCGGCATGTCCTTTAGCGGCCTTTGTCGCACGGCGTTCCTTTACATCCTCAAAGCCAAGTTGTACAGCTTCATAACCGTCATTTTCTTTTGTTTTCTTTTGCAATACCACATTAGGTGTTGCTTCGACTACCGTTACCGGGATCAACACTCCATCTTCAGTGAAGACCTGAGTCATCCCCAACTTGCGTCCTAAGATTCCTTTCATGTCGTCACCTCCTACAGTTTGATCTCGATGTCAACACCGCTAGGCAGTTCCAAACGACTCAAAGAATCAATCGTTTCCGCTGTCGGTCCGACAATCTCGATCAGGCGCTTGTGCGTTCTGATCTCGAACTGCTCGCGCGCATCCTTGTATTTGTGTACCGCACGCAGGATGGTAACTACCTGCTTTTCGGTTGGAAGCGGTACGGGTCCAACGATCTTTTTTGCACCGTGAGATTGTGCAGCCTGAACGATCTTTTCTGCGGATGCATC
>JAAWON010000035.1 GCA_022799495.1 Erysipelotrichaceae bacterium
AGTATAGGTACCGACTGCCAGTTTTTGTTTCACATATAGTTGATTGCCGGTGATCCCAAAGTTAGCATTTGTGATGGGGTTGCCGGAAGTATCCACGATCTCCCATTTCTGATAGGTTGGTGAAGATCCACCACTAAAGGTGAATATTCCTGTGGTTTGCCCATTCGCACTGATTCCTTGATCACCAACTGTCCAACTGTTTTTTCCACTCATATAATTGGGAGTAAAGGTAATACCGGTGATTGGAGTGACTGGTTTCGCACCAACCACGAAACTGAATACTTTCGTATAGGAGCGACCGCTCACATCCATACCGTTCTCTGTTTCCTGTACGGTTACTTCTACTGTATAAGTTTTTTCCTGCGTTAATTTGTTTGTGATAGACAAGATACCATTGTTATCAATACTGAACGATGCATTGTCATTCGTACCTTTGGTAGAAGTTAAACTATAACGAACACCATAACCTGAATCAGAGCCTGTGCCATAGACAGGAGTTACGCTACCAAGTCTGCCTACATCCACATTGGTATCCAAGTAGAGCGGATTTTTTCCACTGTCTGCATTATAAGTCAAATCGGTAATCTGTTTATAAGGACTGTCAATCACCACGGTAAATTCCTGAGAAGTGAGATCCACTTCAGCCGTCTCTTGTGATGCATCTTGATGTGCTTTTATCGTAAAGGTATAGGTACCTCCGGTGATGTTATCAATATTGATGATCACTTCATTGTTTTCATTGATCGTAAACGTATCACTTCCCTGATCAATTGTGTAAACAGGCTTTGGATATGGTTTCTTAGGTTTAGAAGTTATTGTCCCCAACACAGTACCCTTCGCGGAAGATGTTTCTCCTTCCATGTGGGTTTCATTATTTGGGGTATAGATAATTTCTGTGATTGTTTTAAAGGGTTCATAAGGTAAAAGAAATGTTGTCAACATGCTTGAGTTAGTCAATATTCCAATGTTCGTATATATCAGTTCTACTTTTATACATGGCTGTGCAGCTGTCGCATAAGGAGTCAAATTAAATTCATATATTTCAGAATTGGAAATGTTTCCTTTATGCCCGGTCAAGCGATTAAAAGTTGTGGATAAGAATGCTCCGTGTTCAGCCAATATAGGCTGACTTTCCGGTTTAAAGTATAAATAAAAGGTTTTTGCTTTATTTCCTAACCCATACGTTTCCATTTGTTCAAAAAAACCTTGATATTGTTCACGTAATGTCCCATCTCCCTCAACCAAATCTGACAGGCCGATTAAATCCATATAAGTAAAAAAGTCTTCATATGTTGTTGTTCGCCAATCAGGAAACTTATTTCCCAACACTTCATAAACTGACTTTAAATTTTTACAAGAATCATCTTTTAATGCCGATTCCAGTGATGGCAGTATGATTGTATTATAATTTGGAGTAAAATCACCACTTCCATCCATCAAAATACCTCTTGTGGTATTTAAATGCATGAAATCACCATCAATCCTCGTAACTACTCCTTTAATCCCACCAAAAAATGCTACATCGCCTATTGCACTGGGATATTCATCCTGTGAAAGATTTGCCGCTTTCATCTCATTATCTTTATATAAAGAAGAATTTTGATCCAACATATATACAAAAAAGACCCCCACCAAGGCGAATAAGCCTACCATAAACTTAATCAAAGGTCGTTTCATAAGTTTCCTCTCCTTTAACCACTACCCTAGATGTTAAATAAATATACTCATTCATTAAAAGGAGTGAGGGATACAACAGAATGGTTACAAAAATCTTAAGAAATGATAGAAGTTTTTTTAGCTTCATTGATTCTTATCGTATTTCTTACTTTTTACATGACAAAAAGTACAGCCGCTGCTGCAAACATTTATTATGATCAAATATCATTGAACCCTTAATACTTAAGCGCTATTTCCTGCATCAACAATCGTTCCCACCCATCACTTACCAGTTTATGATAATATTCATCATTCTGCTGTTTCAATGCCTCTAGCAGTGGGAGAATTTCTTTCAGTTCATCACTTGTATGTTTCTGCATTTCTTCTTTATTTTGCGCAAAACGCAAACATGCGAAATAGGCAAAACGACTGTTGCTGATCCATTGTTCCTGATAAGACACAGGAGTGAATATCTGCTTGCTTGCCTTGGGTAAACGCAATGTTTCGCTGTTGCTAGGCTGAACAAGCATTGAATGTGCGTCAATGTCGGATACATTGTTTTCTGCCTGCCAATCTTCATATGCCATCACAGCGCCACTCATTGCCAGCACACTAAAACTCATTGCACATGCGGAAGTCAACGCATTGGCTTGTATCACCTTCCTGATTTGCATAATGTTTTGTTTCAAATGTGCAAAGAATGCCCCCATGGTAACCGTAAGCAACCCCTCATGGTAGAAGGTCAGTTTACGCTGATTTTGTTTTTCAAATAAAGCAACTTGATGCGCCAATTCTTTTTTTGCCCGATGAACTCTTGTTTTGACTACGCTTGGTGATACATTCAAATACTGTGCTGCTTCGTCAATCTTTAACTGCTTTAAATAGACCAACGTAATTGCTTCTTGTAATTTGGGCTTTAATTTATGAATCAGTTGATTTAAAACTTCCTGTTCACTATGATAATCCGCACTTAATTGCGGATTCATATAGGAACGCTGTTCTTTGCTTTGTGCCATAGACTGCGATACATCCATCGCAATATCATGATGCCTGCGAAACAACTTGTAACACTTGCTGTGGACAATCGTTTTCAACCATGCCGGAAACGCATCTGCCTCACGCAGTTGCCCAATGTTATCACGAATGCTTAAAAAACTTTCCTGTACCGCATCCTTGGCATCCGCATCACACTTGGTATAGCGCATTGCCATGCCATAGGCCATCGGATAAAAGGTACGAAACAGTTGATCAAAAGCATCTTCATCCCCTGCTTTGGCACGTTCAATCATCCTTTTCTCTTGCTCATTCATCCCTTTTCCCTCATTTCCTTCTATGTACAGTTTATCATGGGCAAAGCAAAGATACAATCTATTTTTAACTGGAAATTTATACCATCATACTAATAGTATAAATAATTACATTTCTTATTCATCATCTTCATCATGAACTTCATTCCACTTGCGCAAATCGCTAAGTGCCATATGTTGAAAGCGTGGTTGATACACAAGTGAATTCAGGGTCTGATGGTGAGAGTGCTCCATTTCTTTCAACAGTTCCTTAGCTGACATTCGCATAGCACCTGCACCTAAGATAATATTTTGTTCCTGTGCATCAGAGGTTGCGACCTGTATTTGATATTGATTCGCAAGGGTATGCGTAGTTTTTTCGATGTAACTGTCTGCTGTTTGGGATGCCTTGGTAAATACAATATAAAGATGGTGCTCTTTGTAAATCTGTTCCTTGTTTTGCTCTCTACGATAAGCATCGAATACGACAATAATTAAACAACGTCGAAACCCTTGGTAATTGTGTAGACGAGAGATCAACTCACTGCGTGCATGTTCCAAAGATTGCTCTGCCAATTGTGCCAAGTCCGGCCAAGCAAATATCATATTATAACCATCTACGATCAAGCAGGGACGTTTTTGTGTCGACACAAGGGTTTCTTTGGTTTTCGTCTCGACGGATACGCGGATGCGTTCTTTGTTTCGATATTTGGGACGGGGTTGATGCAATGTACTTGTCACGCGTTTTAATTCTGCATCGTCAATGGTGATCTGACGATGTACGTTGAGCGGCTGCGGTTGCGTTTCTTTTGTTGGCATCAATAAGGGCAGATGCATATGCGCATAGACATCATCCCAAGGAATATACACTCCCGACCCATGTTCGCAGAAGATAGATCCGGATGGATGATCCATATCGCGCTGTGGATCATATCCCAATTCCTTTAGAATAACGGTTGGCTTTACGACCTCACGGTATCCATCCGCTTCCATATGCAATACCCCTTTTCCCTTTGTATCGGCAGCCAAGGTCTGTGCATAAGTACGCAGGGCTTTCAGCGGCGCATGTCCGCTGATCATCGTATAGGAGGAATGCGCTTGATCCAATGTATATTCGCCATTGGCCTGATCCAAATCAAAGATTACCTTGCTGATGTGAAGATGCGGTATATGCATCTGAAAATAAACATATGGCTCCAATAAAATGCTTTCACTCATCATGAGACCTTGGCGCAGTGCCCGTTGTGCCGCCTCCCGAAAATCACCACCGCTTGTATGCTTAGGATGCGCTTTTGCGGCGATCAATGTGATCCGCATATCACTCAAAGGACTACCACTTAAAACACCGATCAGCGTTTCTTGTTTTAAATACTCCACAATCATACGTTGCGTGGACAGATCCACCAAATCCGTTGGACAATCCGCATCAATGCACAAGCCGCTGCCTCGTTTTCCAGGCAGTAAGCGCAAATGCACCTCCGCATAATGACGCAGCGGTTCATAATGACCTACCCCTTCCACTGCACTCACAATACTCTCGCGATAAGCAATACGTCCCGGTTCAAAACGAACCGTGAAATGAAAACGATCCGCAATCACCTGTGTCAATACTTCCATCTGCACTGCTCCGCGCAAATGCAGGATTACCTCCTGCCATCTTGCATCATAACTGAGATGCAGCGTGGGATCCTCTTCCTCCAATACGCGAATGTGTTTCATCAAAGTATGCGCATCCACCTCTTCACAAACCATACGGTAAGTCATATTCGTTGCCAAAAAGGTCTGCTTCATTTGTTCTGCCTGCCCCAATGTCATTCCCGAACGCAAATGCTGAACACCTTGAATTACACCAATCTGTCCGGCTGACAATGTTGGCGTTACAATATAACGAGGACCTTGATAGCGTCGCAGTTGATCAATCTTTTCATCCAGTAAGATTTGTTTGCTATTCAGGCTGCCACCGATAACTCTGACATGAGTCAAACGACTGCCATCTGCGCCATGGGAAATCTTATAAACGCGCACACCCAATTCGCTGGGATACACTGTTTGTTTTGTATAATTGTAGATCCCCTCCAGCAGTTCGCACACCCCCTGTCCATGCAGCGCAGCACCAAACCAGCAAGGCAAGAATTGTTGTTCTTGAATTGCCTGCATCAGCGATTCCTTTGTGATCTCTCCCTGATTCATATATTCCTCCAGTAAAACATCACTGCCCATCGCTGCCTCTTCATCCAACTGCGGTTTATCCAGATGAAAATCGACGCAATGAACATGAAGCGCATCAGATAATGCATGTAAAAGCTCGGCTTTTGTTTTATGTGCAGCATCCATCTTATTCACAAAAACAAAAACCGGGATATGATAATGTTTAAGTAAGCGCCAAATCGTAAGTGTATGTGCCTGTACTCCTGCCGTAGCAGAAAGAATCAAAACCGCCGCATCTAAGATTGGCAAAGTCCGCTCCATTTCCGCAGCAAAGTCAACATGCCCCGGTGTATCCAATAATACAATTTCTGCATCATGCCAAGGAAAATACGCCTCTTTGGAATAAATTGTGATACCGCGTGCGCGTTCCTGTGCATCATAATCTAACAATGTACTGCCTTGATTCACATTACCGCTATCACGACATATACCGCCCTGCACAAGCATCGCTTCGCTCAAAGTCGTTTTACCGCTATCCACATGAGCCAATAAACCGATCACGATTGTTCTCACACAGCACCCTCTTTTCTTTTTTCTATTGTACAATGACAGAATACTTTTTACAATCACGAGTTTCAATGAGAACGCCCCAGCATTTCTATCTCAAACATCCGCATAGGGAATCATATGGCATAGAAATCATAGGGAAAAAGCATGATCATTTAAATTATTCTAGTGTTTTTAGAGGAAAACGTTCCAAATCTATGATGTTCTTATCATAAATTGGTAGATGCCGAATAAAGCAGAAAGGCACTTCATAGCGAAGTACCTTTCCTTATCATACTCATCGTTTCATCATATTTATTGTTTTTTTACGACGTTTTTCCAATAAAACAGCTAGCACTCCAGAAGAACAAATCAGCATAGAAATCAGTCCTTGTAAATTTGTCATATCTCCCGTATTTGGCGTATCTGCCTTATTTGACTCTACTGGCTTTTCAGGCACCTCTGGTCCCACTGGAATTTCAGGTCTTTTTTCCTCTTCCCACACTACACTCTTTCCGTTTACTATATCATAATGTTCTAAATCAATTGGTGTAAATGTCCATGAATAAGCCATTCCCTTGCTTACTTGTACATCCGGAGTATTCCATGTAAATGCTCCTTCCACCTCTATCCCTGCTTCATTTACCATGGTCCCTCTTAAACTTACACTTGATAGATTCACTTCACTCGCTACGCGATCAAATATCGGTTCCCCTACCGGTGTCCCTTTGACAATAGCAAAACGACGCGATGCAGATACATAATGAGTATCACTTTCTCCATTGATTATCATAGCATATACACCAATTTCTTTTGGAGCGATCTTTAGGATTGCTTCTTTTGTTAATTGATCAGCGGTTCCTCTTAAATGCCCTTCATAACTTGGTGTCCCCTCTGATACAGAATGAAAATGTACTGTAAATACTTCAACTTGATTATCTTTAGCAGATAACTTTGTTAGACCATCTGTTATTGGTATAATAGCTTCTCCAGTGTAGCCAAAATGATCTTTGTCCTCTGTACTGCCTATATCTTTTAATGGTTCTCCATTTAAGTATAAACTACTTTCTTTTTTATTTCCCTCTAATATATCCACCAATAATGTTATTGTAGTTCCTTCCTGCCAATTTGTTCCGATTGTATAGAATCTATACTTTGATGTTTTCAGTCTCATTTTAACTTCAATCGCATCATTGGATTTGATAATTGGTAATGTATTTGTTATTACAGTCTGACCAGTCGAAGATTTATAAATAAACTCAACATCATCATCAGAAAGGTTAATTGGAGCACTTTCCAGAGGAGTATAGGTTCCATTACTATTTTTTTCTGCTTGAAACAAATCTAAGACTTCATTGATTTTTGGTGCAAAACCATTTTTCAATGAATATGTTATATTTGGTTTTGTGGCTCCACCATAAATGATAGGCATTGGTGTAACTTCTACATTTACGCTTAACGTTTCATTGCTTCTTAACTTTGCATCAGAAACAATCGTCGTTTTTCCAATACCGACTGCTTTTATTTTCCCATCTTCAATCTTTACAATACTTTCATCATTAGATTTCCAATTTTCAAATTTAACCCCGTTTATTTTTATCTCATCCAATGATTTTTCTTCACTATATTTCATAGATATATCGTCAGTTTTCAACTCGATCCATTGGGCGTATACAGTCATATTTTGATGAAACAGAACTTCTGCGCCATCAGCATAAGGCGTTCCTGTCCCATCCGCTTTGGTATTCCACCCTTTAAAAATATATCCCTCTTTTACAAACTTATTCTTTGATAAAGTTGTTTTAATTGTCTTTGGATAATTTCTGTCAAAAGAATTATTTGTTCCATCATTTGGATCAAAAGTAATTTTCCATCCATCAGTAGATTTAAAGGTGTTACTTGTTGGATCTAAATACATCGCCTTATCTAAATTATTCCCAATCTCTGTCTTATATTTAATTTTTTCAAGATCTGATTCGCTTAGCGTATAGGAGTCGTTTCCTTTGATAAGAATGGTTCCATCAGCAATTTCCTTACTAGAAAAAATCCCAATATATCCATCCGTAGTTAATGATGAAACAATATTTAATATTCTATTATCCCACAAATCAATGTCAACCTCAGCAATGTCTGAACCCTCAATTACTTTCCCATCACCATCGACCAGATATACTTCGTTACCGGAAATTGTTGTATCTCCGCCAATATTTAAAATTGAAGTTGTTTTTTCTAGATATACCCCGGCGCCACGATCGTATCCACCACTTGTTTTATACATCTTATTATTTGTGATAGATCCACCTAAAACAGTAAGCGTGCTACCTTCCCCTACTTTGATTCCTGCACCTGCGCCATTCATACCCTCACTCACATTATTTGAAACAGAGACGTTATCTTTCATAGTAAGTTCTCCGTCTTTAATGGTAACAGCAGGAGAGTTGGTGCTACTATTATTTTCAATCTTTGCATTACCAGCAAATACACATTGTCCATCACACAAAACGGTTGGACTTGCTACATTATCATGAATATTGGCATTACCATCAACCAATAAAGTCCCATTATCGGCAATCCAAATGCAATTGGTCGTTGCTGTCGTTCCCGGGCCATTATTATAAATCTCGACATTGCCCCCAATATGAGTCTTCGTATTGTTATAAGTAACGATTGCCGTTCCATAACTACCTTTATTATTATGAATTTTTCCACCCAGCAAATTGACTGTTTGGTTATTACCATTGGTTGCCATGATCGTGCCATAGTTACCAGCCGAACCAAAATTATAACTAATTTCTCCGCCATTCATAGTAAATTTAGAATTATTACCGCGAATCCCAATCGCATTATTTTGCTCTCTTGCGTAGTAAGAAACTTCTCCCCCATTCATAGTCATCTCACTATTTTCGTTTACTATAATCGCTAATCCATAACTATGTGTAATTTTTCCACCATTCATTACAAAACGATTTCCAACATCTTTCGTTGAAGCAACAGATGATCCATACATGTCAGTAATCACTCCGCCATTCATAATGAAATTACCGCCTGCACGAATCCCCACGCCATTACAGGTATTGGGGTATGCCGAATAATAATTGATACGCGCATCCGCAGAGGTAGCGTTATTTTTAAGAATAGTACCCTCATCCATGATTAAATTTCCACCATTTACATCAATCAAAAGTGCTGTTCCATCTTTTCCACTTCTTTGCGTAAAGTCATACCCGAGAAATTCTGCTAGTGGTTTTAACTTTGTATCGCCAGTCAGTGTAGCCTCATTATATTCACCATAAACAACATCCCCATCAAAAATAATATTTTCTAATCGAAGTTTACTATTTTGAGGAATCTCAATCACGACACCATAATAATCATTGCTTCGTCGAATGATTCCACCACCGGAAATAGAGACATCCCCGTTAATTGTTATTTGATCATTGATCGTAAGTGTAACACCACGATTAACGATTAAGTTTTCGGATAGTTCTACTTTATCATTCCATGTTGTATCCTGACTAATTATCTGAGATGCTTTTACAGATTGACTTGCAACAGCATCTTCCTGCATCGCATCTTGAACAACTTCATTTTCTTGGGCTAATACTTCAATTGGAAACATATTTAATATTAAACCGAAAACAATGAATAAATAAAAAACGTTCTTCATATGTTTTTGCTTTTTGTTTTTTTTCATACTATCTACCTCTTTCCACTTTTATAGTTTACAACAGCATTTCCAACCATATATTTAATAGAAAATTATTGTGACATCTATTTATCTGCAAAAAAGAATAGATTTATATGTCCTATACCAGATGAACTAATTTTACGAGAACTGCTTCATTTACTCATTCTCTTTTGAACATCTAAATTATACAATTTTTTAAAGAGATTTCAAGATAGTGTTTCAAAAAATGCACAATCATACTTAAAAATTGCCAATACCTTCACAATGTAAAAGGTAATCAAGATCGAACCGACCAAGTTGCCATTCATTCCTTCTTCAACAATCCCAATATACTCTTTTGACACCGTCAAATATTGATTTCTTTCGGCATGAATAGGAGCGAATAGAAAAGGAGTGTCATTTCAGGCGTTACATCGTCTATAAATGACTCAATTTTTTCTTGTTTCAATACCCATTTCCTCTTCCATATCTTTGCATATCTAGAATAACTAACGAATGAAGGATCATTCAATCATTTAGTAATTGATATTTTTGTTTCCTTGAAAACACAGATAAATATTGTGTTTTGACGGATGAACAATTCTTTCATACATTTTGTTTAAAAAAGATGTGCTTTGATTGAAGTGCACACCTTTTCTTTAGACTGTAATTTAACAAGGTAAATATTGTTTGACAAAGGACAGCGCATTTTCATACGCAATCCTGCGGATTTCCTCCTCACTAAAGGCTGCATCACGCAGTGCTTGAATGATCGTTTGCGCACGACTCGGCTCATTCAAATCCACTAGCATTGTGTCCATAGAATTGGGATAATCATCCATAAAATCAAGCCCTAAAGCAATATGCTCGATGCCAATCAACTGCTTCAAATAACGGATATGCTCGATGAAATGTGCCACATCTCGTTTGGTTGGATCTGTATTTACAAACGCACCGCAACACACCACACCAATTAACCCCTGTCGCTCAGCGATTGCCTTTAACTGCTCATCTTTTAAGTTGCGAGGATGATCGCACAAGGCACGCGCATTGGAATGAGTGGCCATAATCGGCCCGTTCAAATGCCGGATGATATCCCAAAAACTCTTTTCATTGGCATGAGATACATCCACAATCATATCCAAATCGCCCATGCTTTTTACTGCAAGTTTTCCCATTTCGCTCAAACCGCGCTCAGGATTGCCTCTGACGCCGGTCGCCAATGCATTCTCCTCATTCCATGCAAGTGAGGCAATTTTAATATCATGCGCATGAAGCCAGTGGATTCGCTCCTCTACCTGTTCATCAATGCCACACATTCCTTCCACGCTACAGATCGCATGAAGCTTCGCATCACACATCAAATCTTCCTGTGTTTTCACCAGCACAGCATCCTGACACAACGCGAGTTCTTCATGCAGGGCAAGAATCATAGCCTGCATATCCGCCCAATTCTCATGGCCCTCAAAATAAGAGGCAGCACATAACCATGAAAAACCACCTTGAGTACGTTTCGTCAACTGATCCTTAGTGATAATATCACGCATCCCCTCTTTGCGTCGTTTCATCACCGCATAGCCGGTATCACCATGACAATCAAATAGTTTCATCATAAATCACATCGAAATTCACCATTTCGATGTTCCCCTCCTTCCCGGTATCATATGCGCGATCACCTAACAGTTCCAACAATCTTGAAACAGGTGCATCATATTCCACACAGCCATATAGTTTTTCAATCGCATCCAGCGCAGTCTGAACCGCTTCTTCAAATAACTCTTCAAAACTGGCAACATTGAATTGACCGGCATCACACGGATGCATCCAGATATTTTTTTGTTCGTTCATCACATCATAACGCTCATCAATCACCGCCGGTACAATATAACCGGATAACACTCCCGGCTTATGCGTCCACGTTTCCAGCCGTTTCACCAATTTTTCCTTTTTACCATTTGGATCATACAGCATCTTTTGAATATCTCGCCATGAGGTAAGCGCCTGACGCAGATCATACACACGAATGCGCTGTTCCAACAATGTCGCAACCGCAGGCACATAAATGCGCGCAATTGCTTTCAGCATCTCATCATCAAATTCACAACTTTCAAAATAACGATATGTTTTAATATCCGTATTCTTAAGTTTTTTCAGCATCATCGCATCAAGCATGGATTCAAAACGATGATGCATAATTGCACTTGTCCCTGTGCCATTGCCGGTTCGATAGAATATATACGGATGCGTTGTCATATCCAATGCCCAATGACAAAGATGTCCCATGATATAAACCAATTCAAGTTCCTTAACAAAGGCATCACTTTCTTTGTTTATCGTATTCAGTGCACTTTCATAAAAATCATTTACATGACTGGCATGCAGGGTTGATCCGACATGATTCAAAGCGTGCTCCTGATGAAGCTGCCATGGCTTCATATGATAGAAGAACAAAAAATCAGGGCCATTGGCACCGATGGTAAACAACTGCATGTGAGTTTCCATTAACTCACGAATATCTTTTTTACGACAACGCTTATAAACCGTCTCCGCAAATAGATTATGGGTAATAATATTTGGCATAATATCAGCTCCTATTGATATTTATTATACCATAAATACGCAAAGAAAGGATATTCCTGCTTGATTTTCTTGTTTTTCTCAGCGGAATATCCTGTATGATGATGAACCTTACGAAACTTCCATTTTTAAGCAGCGCTTAGTCCATAAACTCCTGATACGTGCGATTGATCAATGCCCATGTCTGTTGACCGATGATTCCATCACTTGGTATTCCCATCAAGCGTTGGAATGCCTTTACGCTTGCCTCTGTTCCACTACCATAGATGCCATCCGCAGCCAAATCAGGAATCGCTGTATAATAGATAGAAATCGTTTTTAATCGCTGTTGCATTAACAATACATCGTTGCCGCGAGAACCGACGCGAAGCAGTGTTCCGGGAAAGGGCGGCTGTGAGGTGCCCGGTTCGTCTCCATTATCGATACGATTGGCTGTTGTAAATAACAGATTCCATGTTTCCGGTCCAACCACACCATCAGCGATCAAATTAAATTGTTGCTGGAATGCCAATACCGCACTTCGCGTACCACTGCCAAAGATACCGTCAACTACGACAACCGGTATGGCACTATATTGTGAGGATACCGTATTTAATGCCAACTGTACTGCGGTGACATTGGCACCACTAGCCCCGCTTCGCAAAGGCTGACCGGGATAAGGCGGTGCACTGTCATCTGGCACAATCTCTTGATCCAAAGAAGAGAATACCGCATAGATACGATCCCATGTAGCACGCCCGACAATTCCATCCTGAATTAAACCAAATCGTTTTTGAAAAGCGATGACAGCGGCCTCTAAGCCACGACCGAAACGACCATCAATCGTCACTTCCGGTATCTCATGGTAAAAAACTCCAATGGATGCCAAATAGTATTGTAGAAGCTGTACTTCAACCCCTTTGCTGCCCTCACGCAAATTGGTACCCGGCCATTCACCACTGTATAAATTCTGTATTTGTCCGATCGACTTTAACTCAGCCAGTTTTCGAACTGCCGCATAAATATAACTGATGCGATACCAAGTAGCCTTTCCGACCACACCATCCACAGTTAAGTTAAATTGCTGCTGAAATGTGCGCACGGCATCCTCAGTCGCTTCATTAAATTCCCCATTCACCGGAAAAATCGGTGTAATATTAGGATAATTGATCGCAATCGCATTCAGTTGTTCCTGAATCTGACGTACCTGTTGGCCACTGGAACCAAGTCGCAACGGTGTCCCCTTATAAGAAGAGACAATATCTTGAATATTGTTGGTTTCCACAATATTGATCTCATCTCCATAGTAGTATCGCAAGATCCGCAATGCACTGTAGCCGCGATTTGCCAAATCCAAAGTTCCCCATTGCTTCATACCGGGACAAGAGGCAATCTTGCCATCACAATATTCCGCATAGTACGGTTCTAAAAAATTACGTTTTTGGATATACTCACCAAATACCTCATCTACAACGGCCGCAATCGAATCATAAATATTGCGTCCTTTGACAAATGCTTGATCAAAGGCAGTAGAATTGGTAATATCAAAGTCATATCCCTTGGAGCGATACCACTCGGTGTAAATGCGGTTGAGTACCAAAGACATCTGCGCCCATATGTTCGCTTTCAATGCCTCATAGGGCCATGTGGGATAGATCTCCGAACTAGCGCAGTTTTTCAAATAGTACAAAAACGGTACGGTCACATTTTCCGCATTGCGATCCGGTCTGCCCAGATGCACAGTGATATTGGTTGGAATCACCACCTGTGTTAAGATCCGCGCGGTTGTATTGGGCGGCGTTTGACCGGTGTTGTTTCCTCCCTCATTGGTGAGCAGATGATGATCGGGAATGACCTCAATGTTGCGCTGTGTACTGCGCTGAATGCGCGTTGGCAGCGGCTCTACCTGCAAGATGCTGTACTCGCCTGCAAACACCTGCACCCCCACAATCTCCTGCATCTCAAATCCGTTCGCCCTAACCTGCACATTGTAGGTCTCATAAGGACGTTCATCGTTTTCTTCATTCAAAGAGAGCGAGCGAGCCGGCGCAAACAATGCCACATTTTCGGTTTTACCCGCCGCATCTGTCATAAAGAAATCTTCAAATACCACTTCATCGTTGTTTACCTTAAAGATTCGCACCATCGCCTGCTTGATCGCATAGGCTTCATCACCTAGCGAGGTCTGAACCTGTAAATATCCCGTAGCGATATTTCCACCCCCTAGGCTACTGTATGGAATCCTACAAAATCAGGCTGTATGAATGCCCAATTCTGATTGTTTTTATCCTAATCCCTATATAGAGATGATAAAATGAGTTGCCAATCAGTGAATGGAAAATCTCCACATCTTGCCCTGTATAAACTAAACAAAATACTCCATCTTCTGATAAAAAAAGCCTCGCCATCCGCTGTGGATAGGAAGCAATTACAGTCATTATGGTATTTATTTACGGTTAAAATAATATTTACCATTCTGCGCATGAAGTGCATGAATTTTAGTTTCATTCGCTGTTTTTTGTGCCAGTAATTCCCCCAGCATCAAATCCGCCATACGATACATATAGACAGAGATGCGACGCATCTCAACAAGCGTATACGGATCACTTCCTTTAAAAAAGAGGCGATCGACATTCTGTACAAAATGATTCAACATCGGCATCGGTAAATCAGCATCCGCAATCAGTTGATATTCCTGCTTAAAGAAGTCAATATCACGAGAAAACGCCTGAAAACCTTGATTGAGCGAATGTAGTTGAACTTCATCTGCCTCATCCACTCGCTGAAGTTTAAGCACAAAACTTTTCACTTTAAAATTCAACAGTTTCAATGCGCCCATCACCTGAAACATATGCGCATTGAGCTGTTCCAGCTGCAAAAGTTCTCGTTTACTCTCTTCCTTCATCGCCCGACTCCTTTATCGCTTATCTATGCGCTTTATATTCTATCATAAAACATCAACCGTGAGAATGACGCAATGAAAAAAAGTCTTAAAAAGGAAAAATAGGGAATCCTCAAATATCTGAGGTAAGTTGAAAATGGAAGGCATCTCCATCTTCCAGCAGCACTTGATCCAAAGCCGGACACATTCCCTGTTCTAAACAAATACGATTGTTGGAAGAACTGTATAACCACCAAGGGCCCTGTTGCAAATCCTGTGCCTCACCCAGCAGCGAAGTCAAGAAATTACCATATGCCCCATTTTCCATCACCGCGTTCCATTCCTTTTGTTCCAGCAACAATTCCGCAAGTGTATCGCTATCACTCTTAATTGTTGTATCAATATGAGACTGTTCCCCATCAATCACAATATGAATTTGTTTTAATTGCTTCGTAGTCGTGCTTTTTCCCAAACCAAGTAGGCAGATCCCCCCCAATAAGAGGATAGCCAATCCTGTGGCAAGCAGTTTTTGTTTTGTTGTCATACTATATTTCCTTCCTTTTTCCTGATAAATTATATGTCAATGATCCATTTCTCTCACCATGCTCCTCCATTACATTTCATGTGCGCTATCTTGCAAGCGATGAAGTTGTCGTGCCAAAGGATCATACAACAGTACACATTGTAAAAAGCCTAATATTCCCTGGATCAAACTTGTTTTTAATCCCATAAACCAATAAAGTAGCGTAACCTCGCGGCTGAATAGCAAAAAAGGAAGATCCAGCAACTGACCGCTCAGAAATGCAAAAAAGCCACACATAATAGGCAAACAGATCGGATGAAGATCAAACATCCTATGCATACAGGATAGCAGATAAGCATATCCCGGATAGATCAACAGATACATACACGACCAAGGTGTTATTCCGATAAAGCAGAAATTTAGACAAGCGAAGATCACGCAGGCCAATACGGCTTCTTTGCGTTTGAAACAGGTTCCGTATAGAACGACAGTAAACGTGATCCCTTCCAAATATAGCACATTGGCAAAGAGTTGAAACACGCAGATGAGAGTCGTTGCCATAAAGGCTATTTTGGTAATTTGGCGCGTATTCATCGACGCTTGCGGCGCTTCTGTGGGTTTTCATTCCCACTTGATGTGCGCTTTTTCGGTGGTATTAAACAATGCGGTCCATAACCGATCAAATCACTTCTGCCTGCTTTGCGCAATGCCTTGGCAACCAGTTCATAGTTTTGTGGATAGGTAAATTGCATCAATGCCCGCTGCATGGCCTTTTCTTCATAGGTACGTGCCACATAAACACGTTTATGTGTGCGTGGATCTAAACCGGTATAATACATTGCGGTCGCCAAAGTTCCCGGAGTCGGATAAAAATCTTGTACCTGTTTGGGAATGTAGTGGATTTTTTTCAGATAGCACGCCAATTCAATGGCCGCTTGAAGATCGCTGCCGGGATGAGAACTCATCAAATAAGGTACTAAATACTGATTCTTATGAAACTGCTTGTTTTTTTCAAAATAGCGTTCACAAAAGCGTAGGTAAAGTTCTTTGCGCGGTTTCCCCATTTTATCCAGTACCGCTGCACTGATATGCTCCGGCGCTACCTTTAATTGCCCTGATATATGGTGCTGAATCAATTCATCAAAAAAACTCTCATCTGAATCATACATAAGATAATCATAACGAATCCCAGAACGTATAAAGACTTTTTTAACTTTCGGCAAAGCACGCAAGGCCCGTAAAATACTTAAATATCGCGTATGATCCACCTTTAAATTAGGACATGGCTTAGGGAATAAGCATTCTTTTTTCGCACAGGCACCTTGTGTTTCCTGCTTGTCACAGGCAGTGCGGGAAAAATTAGCGGTTGGCCCCCCAACATCATGAATATAACCCTTAAAACCGGGCATTTCAGTGATTTGTTTCGCTTCTTTTACAATACTGTCTTGTGAACGTGTAGAGATGATACGACCTTGATGATGAGTAATTGCACAAAACGCACAGGAACCAAAACAGCCGCGGTTAGAGACGATTGAAAACTGTACTTCTTCAATTGCCGGTATATAATGATATTTAGGATGAAAGGTACGCTCATATGGCAAAGCATAGGTAAAGTCCATTTCTTCCTGCGTCAAAGGCAAAGGCGGTTGGTTTTGAACAATATACCAGCCTTCATATGGTTCAATCAATACTTTGGCATTGATCGCATCAATGTTTTCATGTTGGATTTGAAAACTACGGGCATAGGCATAAGGATCTTCGCAGATCTGTGTATAACTCGGCAGCATTAACGCATCACTCACATATTGAATATCCTTACATTTATAACATGTGCCTCGGATAAAACAAAGATCTTTCGCAGCCAAACCACTATTTAATGCATCCGCTACTTCAATGATGGTATTTTCTCCCATGCCAAACATCAATAAATCTGCCTGTGAATCCATCAATATGGATCGTCTGACACGATCATCCCAATAATCGTAATGAGCAAGTCGCCGCAAACTTGCCTCTATTCCACCGATTAACACAGGATGATGCGGAAATAAACGCTTTAGAATCTGAGTATAAACGATAACAGCGCGATCAGGACGCTTTCCCATTACACCATCATCACTGTAATAGTCCTTGTCCCGGCGCCGTTTGTTCACGGAATAGTGATTTACCATGGAATCAATATTTCCGCTACTTACCAAAAAACCAAGTCTTGGTGCACCGAATTGCAGAAACTCCTCATCCTCATGCCAATTGGGCTGAGCCAAAATAGCGCAGGAATAGCCGAAAGCCTGTAATGTACGGGTAATGATGGCCACTCCAAAGGATGGATGATCCACATAGGCATCCCCTGATACATAAATAAAATCCACTTGTTCGTATCCCTGTTCTAACATTTCCGCTCTTGTCGTCGGTAAAAAAGCCATGTGTTTCACCTCATTCATGCGCATATTTTACCATGTTTGCGTTAAAATCGAAATGGTAAAATAAGCATCTATGTAAAATATCTTAGTTTACTGTTTTATCATAACTGAAAAGGACTGCAAACACATGGAAATATCTTGTGAATTACAGTCCTCTGCTAATCTTAATTTGCCTTTCTTTTATGCTGTTTTTGATCATAGAATATCCAGCCAAACAGCACCATGGACAATGCCAGTAAGTTCCAACAAAGGATATTCTTGTTTTCATCTCCTGTCATCACACCGCCCAATGTCCCCCCCATATTCGCACCCGGATAATAACTGCCTCCCACTTCGGAATCGGGCTGATTCGATTCACTTGGCGAATCAAATTTCATCGTATCATATAGAAATGGCTCACTTACATTGTGATCCGGCTCCCATTCTGTGATATCCATTAGGTTTTCATCCGGCTTTCCATCTCCATCATTATCCACATTAATGTCCGGCTTTCCATCTCCTGTACTGTCAATATCCACATCCGGTATGAGGTCTCCGTCCGTGTCGATATTGATATCCGGTTTGCCATCTGCATCTAAATCAATGTTCAAATCCGGATAGCCATCACCATCTGAATCTATATTAAGTACAGGTTTCAAATCCTTCATCGTATCATAAGTGAAATCCTGTATCTCATAATCCTGTTCAGGCTGCCATTCTTTGATTGCTGGGCCAACATTTAGATCAGTTTTTCCATCCTGATTACTATCTATATTATAATCAGCCTTAAAGTCACCGTTCGTATCAATATTGATATCAGGAATACTGTCATTATCCACATCTACGTTGATTTCCGCTTTGGCATTGATGCCACTGGAGAATTGGATATCGCCTAGGGTGATACATTTACTTGGTTTCCAATCCTTTAGGATAACAAGATTGAGATCTGGTTTTCCATCATTATCTGTGTCGATATTTAAGTCAGGTATTCCATCTCCATCCTTGTCGATATTGTAATCAGGTATGCCATCCTCATTCTTATCCCCATTGATTAAGATTGTATTCCCTTCATCATCCTCTATCTCAATATTCAAATCCGGACATCCATCATCATCCACATCCCAGAAGTTCTTGTCTCCATTGTCCTTTACATTCAATAAGCCGTCCTTTATCGTAAAGGTGTAGTTTGGATAATTGTCGTTCAACTGTTTCTGTACATTCTTTGCGATAATTGGATATGTCCCTATAGGACTGTACTTCACTGCACTTGTACTGAGTTTGATTACACTTTCATCTATCGTATCTTGTACCCCATTCCATGTGACTAACTGGGGCTTAAAGTCCTTGTAGGTCAGAGATGGATTTTCTTCAAGTCTTAGCCTGTCCTTATTCTCGATCTCGATTGTGATTGGCTTCGGTAATACCTTGATCTTCACTGTTTTCGTTAAGGGCAGTTCACCATCTGCGCTTCTCGTTACCTTAACAGAGATCTCGGTACTTCCACTATATCCAATCGCATCAAACTCTGCCTTGTTTCCATTCACTTGAGGTACGGATACAAATACTTGATTGTCTGTCTCAAAGGTATATTGTACATTA
>JAAWON010000036.1 GCA_022799495.1 Erysipelotrichaceae bacterium
GGAAAAGTCATCTATGGTGATCACTTCGCAATACGAAGCACGCAAGATGACAGTATGAGTACGAATGTACAATACACCTTTACCACAGACAATGGAGTATATATCAGTGCACCACAAGTGAATGGCAAGGTGGCAGAGTTTGATGCGTTGCGATATAGTGGCAGTACAGAGATCACAATTACCATTACCCGAACGGCAGATGGCGAATTACCACTCACCAAGAAAGTGAAGATTAAAGTATTACCGAAGCCAATTGAAATAGAGATTGAGGACAAGGAGAAGAAACGCTTAGAGGATAATCCTGAACTGACATACAAAGATTTCAAAAATAAATTGGTATCTTGGAATGGAGTAAGAGACACCATCAATGAGAGTGTAATCAAGTTAAGCACAACGGCAGGGAAATACAGTCCGGTAGGGACCTATCCAATCAGCGCAAAGGATGCGCAGAAACAGTTGAATGACAATTATCCAAACTACACCTTTACGATTAAGGAAGGAAAGTTGAACATCAAGGACAATGGAGACAAGAACTTCTGGGATACAGACAATGATGGCTGTCCTGATTTGAACATAGAACTGACAGATGACAATGGGGACACAATCCTAATCAATGGCGATAAGAATGAGGATGGAATCCCTGACTATAACATCGACACAAATGGAGATGGGAAACCTGACTTAAATATTGACACAGACAATGATGGCAAGCCCGATCTCAATCTGGTTCAATTAAAGAGTTGGAAACCAAGCAGATGTGTGACAGTGAATGGAGTGGATTATGCGAGTGGCATAACTGCCAAACCGGAAATCAACATTGACTTAGACAATGATGGCATCCCTGATATCAATATTGATACCGACGGAGATTTTAAGGCAGATTTCAATGTGGATACCGACGGAGATCGTAAGGCAGACCTCAATATCGGCACAGTACACACTACATGGCGTCCCGATAAGGATTACACGCATCAGGGATTCCTGTATGACACCGAGGCAGAATGTGAGCCATTTTTAAACATTGATACAAACGGAGACGGCTGTCCTGACTTAAATATTGATTTGGATGATGATGGGAAACCTGATTTGAACATTGATGCAGACCGTGATGGTATCCCTGACACCAATATCGACGCAGACGCAGATGGCAAAGCAGATACGAACCTTGACACTGACAAAGACGGCACGCCTGATGAGAATATTGTGGAGATCAAGGAATGGCAGGCTGATGCGAAAGTAGGCAAGATCTGTACGATGATCTTAAATCCTAAAGATGATGATCCAAACAATACAAATCCGGATGATAATGATACAGACAGCGAAGTGAAAGGCAGTTATTACCCGGGTGACAATGTGGGCGGCGCTTTGACCGGGGATACCACCAATCTCATGTTTTGGAGTGGAGTTACCTGCCTGACATTGGCAATTCTGTGTTATCTTTTCTATAAACAAAAACAGAGAGAAAATTAAATAACGAACAAAGCATGAACGGATCCATGCTTTGTTTTTTCATCTAAAAGCCAAACGCAAAATGCTATCCTTCTGTCATTGACGAAAGAGCATCGCCATATTAAAATGATACAAAGAAAAGGATGATCCTTATGATTACATTTATATCCCCCGCAAAGAATATGAAGCCAATAACCACCCCCTATCCTTTGAGCCTGCCTACCTTTTGCGCCGAGGCACAGGAACTATTAGATATCCTAAAACAATATAACGATGAAGATATCATGAACATCATGAAAGTCAATGCCAAACTCGCCTTGCAAAATCAAGCACGCTTTGCCCAAATCCGCTTTGATGGCAATGGCTCTGCGGCTTTGTTCAGTTATGTTGGCTTAGCATTTCAAGCGATGCACATCGAAACATGGAGTGATCAAGCAATTCAATTTGCGCAGGATCATCTGCGCATCCTTTCAGGCTTCTATGGCGTAAACAAACCGCTTGACAGCATCTACCCCTATCGCTTGGAAATGCAGGCCAAAGGGTTATCACAGCGCATTGACAACCTTTATTCCTACTGGAGCGATGCACTTATGCGAGAACTGCGCCGGGATTGTCATGATGGCATCTACATCAACCTCGCCAGCAAAGAATATGCACAGGCTATTTTGCCTTACCTGAATCATGAAGAACGATGCATCCACATTGATTTTCAAGTGATCAAAGCGGGTAAGCGGCAAACACTTGCCACCCATGCAAAAATGGCCAGAGGCGCAATGAGTGCCTACATCATGAACCAACAAATGGATACTCCAGAACAGTTGAAGTCATTCCAAGCCAATGGCTGGTGTTATGATGAACAGCACTCAGATACCAATCACTATGTGTTTGTAAAATACCTTACATCCTAAAGGTTGTAAGCACTATCAAAATAATCAAAAATATACAGAAAACAATAGGATTTCAACTGAAAATGAGGTAAAATAAAGAGGACAAACAAAGGAGAGGCATACATGAAACAGAAATTGAGCGAACAATACTATCAGGGATATTGCCTGCAAGCATATGAATTATTCGGAGCACATCTGTGTGAAGAACAGCGGCGAAAGGGGGTACGTTTCAGTGTTTATGCGCCCAATGCCAAAGCGATACAGGTCATTGGCTCCTTTAATGATTGGTCTTGTGAGGGATGTAGGATGGAGCGAAGCGATGAGCGTGGTATCTATTCCTTATTTATACCGGGAGTAAAAGAAGGGGATCTGTATAAATATCGCGTAACACAGGCAACCGGCCGCGTGGTGGATAAAATGGATCCTTATGCATTTCACAGTGAACTGCGTCCCAACACCGCAAGCATTGTAAGCAATGTGAATTTTGCTTTATGGCAGGATCAGGATTGGATGAATCAACGTACAAAAAACTATGATCGTCCTTTGAATATCTATGAGATGCATCTTGGTTCATGGAAGAAAGCGAATCATGTGGATTTTATTAACTATCGTGCAATTGCGCAGGATTTGATCGCCTATGCAAAACAGATGCATTTTACTCATGTGGAGTTTATGCCATTATGTGAGTATCCCTTTGATGGTTCATGGGGTTATCAGTGCTCCGGTTACTTTGCGGTTACCAGTCGTTATGGGGAATGTGAGGATTTGGCTTATTTAATCAATGAGTTACATCGTGCAGGTATCGGGGTAATCATGGACTTTGTGCCGGTACATTTTGTGAAAGATGATTTCTCTTTGTCCTATTTTGATGGTACGCCTTTATATGAATATGCCAAGTATGAAGATGCGGATTCCCAGTGGGGAACGGCCAACTTCAATTTGTGGCGTGAAGAAGTGCGTTCTTTCCTCATGTCGGCGGCAGCGTTTTGGTTGGATAAATATCATGTGGATGGCATTCGCATGGATGCGATTTCCAATATCATTCACTGGCATGGCAATAAAGATCGCGGTGAAAATCAAGGTGCATTGGATTTCATCCGCCGCATGAACTATCATCTCTCGGCAGCCTATCCCGGTGTGATGTTAATCGCAGAGGATTCCAGTGATTTCCCCAATGTGACAAAACTGACGATTGATCATGGCTTAGGCTTTGACTATAAATGGGATTTGGGTTGGATGAATGATACTTTGAAGTATTTGGAATTGGATCCGGTATATCGCAAATGGCATCATAATCAGATTACATTCTCGATGGCTTATTTCTATTCTGAACGCTTTCTGTGCGAGTTTTCACATGATGAAGTCGTGCATGGCAAAAAGACGATTGTCGATAAACTATGGGGCAGTTATGAACAGAAATTTGCGCAGCTGCGTACCTTATATCTTTATATGTTTACCCATCCGGGTAAGAAACTGAATTTCATGGGCAATGAATTGGCACATTTTCGTGAGTGGGATGAGCAGAAAGAAAATGATTGGTTTCTGTTAAGTTATCCCCAGCATGATGCTTTTCATCATTATTTTGCGCGCTTGGGTGAATTATATGAAAAAGAGCCGGCGTTGTATGAAAAGGATTATGATTATGAGAGTTTCCGTTGGATTGATGCGGATAATGCGGATGAAAACCTATTCAGCTATATTCGCCGCAGTGACAACAAAGAATTTGTGGTGATATTAAACTTCTCACCGAATCTATATCGTGCGCATCGTTTTGGGGTGTTAAGTAAAGGTACGTATCATGAAGTTTTAAATAGTGAACAGGATATTTGGGGTGGATGCCATGTTGTGAATGAGAAAGCGATCAAGGCAGAGGCAGTTCCTTATAATCAAATGGCGCAAAGCATTACAGTTGATGTGCCTCCATTCGGTGGCGTGTTGTTAGAAGTACGCAAACGTAAACGCAGCGCGGCAGCGAAACAGGTACAGAAACAAACTCCAAAGAAACAGGCTTCAAAGAAACAAGGCAAAACAAACAGCGACAAAAGCACGCAAAGGAAGTAAATAAATACGTAAGTTAAGGGGAATGTAGGAGTAGGTATGGGGATACCCCTGCTTATGTTAAAGTGGTGGAGGGCAAAGGAGGACAGGAAATGATGCAGTGGTGTATGGAGGTCGTACAAACACTGCTTTTCTGTTTCAAGAGGTGATGGGATACGATTTCATGCATGCGCAGTGACGCTAAACAAAAGAAACAGGCTTTTTTACCAACCATCACTGTTATTTTGCATAGAATGTGTTGGATGTTTCTTGTATAATTGCGCTGAACCAAGCAAATAGGGATTGAGCATAACTTGCGATGATATGGAAGATGCGATGATTGAACATATCGGCAGATTCTTATGGATCTTTGCATACTCCCTTAAGGAACGGGTATCCTTTCAATGGGCGTCCGTCCCGTATCAATGTATGAAACGGTATCCGATATTGTCATTTCCTGTAAAATTTGATAGAATACTACTTTGAGAGGTGAAAAGTATGAAAAAGGCGAATGCCGAAAACAAGTTTCAAAACAAGAGTGAATTTAAAGCAGAATATCAGCGAAGAATCATTGAAAAATACGGTCGGTCCATTGAACAGGCACACAAAACTGAGAAATATATTGTCTTGGGTGAGATGATCCGCGATTTTGCGGGTGTGAACTGGAAATCCAGCAAAGAGGAAATTGCGAAGCAGGAACAAAAACAGATGTACTACTTCTCAATGGAGTTTTTGATGGGGCGCTTACTTACCAATAATCTGATGAATTTGGGTATCTATGATATCGTGAAGGAAGGCTTGGCAGAACTGGATGTCGATATCAATGAATTAGAGGACATGGAAAGCGACGCAGGTTTGGGAAATGGCGGTTTAGGCCGCTTGGCAGCGTGCTTTTTGGATTCCTTGGCTAGTTTGAATTTGGCCGGACACGGTAACTGTATTCGTTATCAATACGGTTTGTTTGCGCAGAAAATTGTCGATAATGAACAGGTGGAATTACCGGACAATTGGATGAAACTAGGCAATGTATGGGAGGTGCGCAAACCCAAGCATGCGGTAAATGTGAAATTCGGTGGTCATGTCGATATGTGGATGGGTGAGGATGGCAAAGCGGTTGTTCATCATATCCCTGATATGATCGTACGGGCGGTGCCTTATGATGTGCCGGTGGTTGGATATGATACAAAATTGACCAATACGCTGCGGTTGTGGTCGGCAGAAGTTGCGGATGAAACCGTTAATGCGAAGCACTTATCCGATTATGTGCATCAGGTTGAGGAAATCAATTTGAATGTGTATCCGGATGACTCTACGGAGGCAGGCAAATTATTGCGGTTAAAACAACAGTACTTCTTTGTCTGTGCAGGCCTGCATGCGATGGTAAAAGCTCATTTGCGGGTTTATCCGAATTTAGATAATTTAGCGCAGAAATGTGCGGTGCAGTTGAACGATACCCATCCGGTATTGGCAATTCCCGAATTGATGCGCTTATTGATGGATGAATATGATTATGGCTGGGATGAAGCGTGGGAAATTACCACTCAGACTATGGCATATACCAACCATACAGTATTGAGTGAAGCACTGGAAAAATGGCCGATTGCTTATGTGCAGACCTTATTGCCGCGTATATATTTGATCATTGAAGAGATTGATCATCGCTTCCGTTATCAGGTGAGTCATGATTATGGTCATCCTGAGCTTGCCAATGAATTGGCGGTATTGAAGGATGGACAGGTGCATATGGCTCATTTGGCTATCATCGGCTCGCATAGTGTCAATGGCGTTGCGGCGCTGCATACACGCATCCTGATTGAGGATGTGATGAAAAACTTCTATACGATTTATCCGCATAAATTTAACAATAAGACGAATGGTATCACGCATCGGCGTTGGCTGCTTTACAGCAATCCTCAGTTAAGCACCTTGCTGGATTCCTATATCGGTACAGGATACCACAAAGATCCTGCGCAATTGGAACAATTGATGCATCATGTGGATGAAACAGACTTACAGGATGCATTCTTGAACGTGAAGGCACAGCGCAAGCAGATCTTGGCTGATTATATTTTAAAACAAACCGGCATCCAAGTGAATGTGAACTCCATCTTTGATGTACAGGCTAAGCGCCTGCATGCCTATAAGCGTCAGTTATTGAATGTGATGCATATCATTCACTTATATCAGCGAATGAAAGAAGATCCTCAGTTTAGGATTTATCCACGTACATTCATCTTTGCGGCAAAGGCAGCGCCTTCCTATATTTTTGCCAAAGAGGTTATCAAATTGATTCATTGTGTGGCAGAGCGTGTCAATCATGATCCGCATGTGTCCTCCATGATGAAAGTCGTATTCTTGCCGAACTATGGTGTCTCTATGGCTGAGGTTTTACAGAATGCGGCAGATGTTTCAGAACAAATTTCAACTGCAGGAAAAGAAGCCAGCGGAACCGGCAATATGAAATTTATGATGAATGGTGCAATTACTTTGGGAACAATGGATGGTGCCAATGTGGAGATTGTGGAGCGGGTTGGTTTTGAACATGCGGAAATCTTCGGCCTTAGAGCCGATGATGTGGCGGTCATTCGTCATGATAATATGTACAATGCATGGGATAAATACAATCAGAGTCCGATCTTGCAAAAGGTAATCGGCAGTTTCATCGACCAGACATTCAGCGATGATCCCAATGCGTTTAAGACGATTTATAACGAACTGATGTTTAAGAATGATGAGTATCTGTGTTTGGCAGATTTTGATGCGTATGTGCATGCGCAGCGCCGTGTTGAACGTCGTTATGAAGATCGTCGTGCTTGGGCGAGAATGTGCCTCATTAACATTGCGAAATCCGGCTTCTTCTCCAGTGATCGTACGATTATGCAGTATGCGCAAGAGGTTTGGGATATTCATCCGATCGTGGTGAAATAGGGATTGGATGAAGCAGTATATCCTGATTTAGACCGTGGATAAAGTGATTCCTTGTGATGACTTTATCATGCGGTCTTTTTTTATTGAGACTCCATCAACTGTTGGGAATTTATTACTCTCCACTATTGGAAGCAGCGTATCTACAAACACAGGAATTGGTAGATATTTTGTTTTATTCCTGTTTTGTAAAAAAGACGA
Source organism: Erysipelotrichaceae bacterium (assembly GCA_022799495.1). Taxonomy (GTDB): domain Bacteria; phylum Bacillota_I; class Bacilli_A; order Erysipelotrichales; family Erysipelotrichaceae; genus C-19. Next base: position 7,500 of record JAAWON010000036.1, read on the forward strand.
TTTTAAGTGGATAGGAGACCTAAAATTGTCTTTCGCTTTAAAGCAAATATTACTTCTTTACCATTATAATTTAATCACACGCTAGAATTACAAGCAAAATTCTTTTTTTATAATTCTAATGAGTCTGGATTTAATAAGAAGTCGTAAATATTCATCATGAGAATACCATCCTCCGTATAAAAGGGTTTTGATGTGTTTGATGTGATGATAATTTTTTTGAATGAATCTTTAATTCTTAAAAATGGACGCAATTCCTGTTCTCTTTTTTCTTCAGTATCAAGAACATATGCGCATTGAACATAATACCTTTTTGAACCTTTATTACAAATGAAATCTACTTCTAATTGTTTTCTTTCCTTTTTACCGTCTTTCTTGTGTTCAAACATATCAATGTTCCCTACATCTACTCTATATCCCCGCATTCTTAGTTCGTTATAAATGACATTTTCCATAGAATGTGTGATTTCCATTTGTCTGAATTTAATTCTTGCGTTTCGCAGTCCGATATCCATAAAATAATATTTGGAAGGAGTTCCGATATACGCCTTTCCTTTAATATCATAACGGTTTGTTTCTTCAATCAGAAATGAATCTGCTAAATATTCAAGATATTTTGTGATTGTAGTAGCGGTGATTTTAGACTTATTTACACTTTTAAATGTTCTTTGAAGTTTATTTGGATTTGTTAAAGAACCGATTGTAGAAGATAGAATATCCAATAGTGTTTCCATTTCTGCGGTATTTCTTATCTTCTTTCTTTGGACAATATCACGGACATAGGTTTCTTTGAATAAATTCTCTAAAAGAGTAATCTTTTGATCTTCTGTTTTTGCTAGGACAACTAACGGAATGCCTCCATAAGTGACATATTCATTCCAACCATCGTATTTATTTCCTTCATAAATACTCATAAATTCAGAAAAACTTAATGGATACATGTGTAATTCATCGCCTCTGCCGCCAAATTCGGTCGCAATATCTTTTGACAATAATTTAGCATTGCTTCCCGTCACATATACATCTACGTTTTTTTGGTCAGCTAATCCATTTAATACACTTACAAATTCATCTAGTAGTTGAACTTCATCCAATAAGAAATAATATTGGTTATGATCTTGCAGTTGTTCCTTTGCCCATGGATAAAATATGCTGGGATTTCTAAATTGAATGTTATCGTACAAATCGAAGGATATTTCGATGATATGTTTTTCGTCAATGCCATTCGCAAGTAAATGATTTTTAAATAACGTACGGAGTAGGAATGATTTTCCGCATCTTCTGATTCCTGTAATTACTTTAACTAATCCGTTATGTTTTCGACTTATCAACTGTTCAAGGTAATAATCCCTTCTAATTTCCATGATTTTCACCTTCCTATAAGATATTTCTGTGACCTTGCACATAAATCTCTTATATTATAAGCGTTTATTTCGTTGTTTTCAATAATTTATAAGATATTTCTGTGATATGGAACAAAAATATCTTATAGGAAGTTTTCATTTCAACTATACGGCATTTCATAACGGATATAGAAGCATAATCCGATATCCTGTTTTATCTGTGCACATAAGCAATCATTATAGAGAAGCATCATTTATGAATAAGCAATAGATAAAAGAAGCGTTAATTAAAAGAATGAGTGAAAATAATTGACAGAGAATTGTGCAAGACGATGAAAAAAATGGCTTGCAAATCATTTGATACAACGTAGACGCAAGTGAAATTATTATGATACAATAAGAACCAACAGGCGGTGATATCATGAATTGGCAGACTTTCTTTGAACAGGAACAGACTCAGCCCTATTTCCAAGAATTGATGGACTTTGTGAAAACGCAGTATGCGCATAAAACAATCTATCCACCGCAGGAACAACTGTTTTCTGCTTTTGCGCTATGTCCTTACGAACAGGTGCGTGTTGTGATTTTAGGGCAGGATCCTTATCATGAAGTGAATCAGGCACATGGATTGGCTTTTTCAGTCTCCAAAGGAGTAAAAATACCACCTAGCCTTCGCAATATTTATAAGGAATTACAGGCAGATATTGGCATTGAGCCGCCGAAACACGGATATTTGGTTGATTGGGCCAAACAAGGAGTATTTTTATGTAATGCGATTCTCAGTGTTGAACAAGGAAAAGCAGGCAGTCATCGCAAAAAGGGATGGGAGATCTTCAGTGATCATCTGATTCAAGCATTGAATCAAGCCAAGCAGCCGATTGTCTTTTTATTGTGGGGTGCCTTTGCGCAAAGCAAGCAGTCAATGATTGATGCTGAAAAGCACTTAGTGCTTTGTGCACCGCATCCTTCACCACTGTCTGCCTATCAGGGCTTTTTTGGGTCAAAGCCGTTTTCGCAGGCCAATGCGTTTTTAAAGGAAAAAGGCCGCGGTGAAATTGATTGGCGGATTTCGCAATGACACATGCGCAACAAATCTTACGGAGCATAGAGGGAAGAAAAAATCAGGGAGCAGGGATTACACGGTTTCGTGAATACCTGCATACCCTACAAGATCCACAGTTGGCTTTTCCCACCATTCACATAGCCGGAACCAACGGTAAAGGCAGCACCTGTAATTACTTGCGCAGTGTGTTTGAAAATGCAGGTTATCGGGTTGGAATATTTACTTCGCCTTATTTGGAGGCCCATTATGATCGGATTCGCATCAACGATCAATGGATTTCGGAAATTGATTTCGTCGCATACTATGAGCGTTATCATGAGGAATGGGAAAACTGGGGCTTTGGTGCCTTTGAAATCGACACGATCATCGCTTTGTTATACTTTCGAGATCAGGGTGTGGATATTGCCTTGATTGAAGCGGGAATCGGCGGTCGCTATGACTGCACGAATGTGGTGTGCCCATTGTTGTGCATCATCACGAATATTGGTAAAGACCATATGGATCGCTTGGGTGATACCTATGCACAAATTGCTTGGCAAAAGGGCGGAATTATTAAAACCGGTATTCCTTTAATCTGTGGGGAACAAAGGGCGGAAGCGCTTGCGGTACTGCGCCGGATATGTGAGGAACAAGGCAGCGATTTCATTCCTGTGTCAATCCCACAGGAAGTAAACTACGACGAGGATGGACTTAATTATGTAGCGGCAGGACTAACCCTGCATTTGGCTTGCAAAGCCTTTTATCAAGTGGCCAACAGCGCATGTGCGTTGGCGGCTTTAAAACTGTGTCAAAATAGATTTCATTATGCGATCAGCGATCAGAATATTCAAATCGGATTGGCACAGGCAAAGTGGAAAGGACGCTTTGAACTTATGTGGGATCACCCTCAGATCATCATTGACGGTGCGCATAATGAGGATGGCATTCGCGCGCTGTGTGATTCGCTTCGTTCGATGGAAGCGGTGCGGATTCTATTTGCGGCCTTAAAGGATAAGCAGAGTGATGCGATGATGACGATGCTATGTGAGGCATCCGATGAGGTGTGGGTGAGTGAATTTGACCATCCACGCTGTAAGCCAATGCGCGAACTTGCGGGTGATTTTCCGGTACAGCTTGCGCCGGATTATCGTGATGTGATAGAACACACATTGACCCTAGCGGACAAGCCTTTGATCATTACCGGTTCTCTGTATTTTATCAGTGTGGTTCGTGAATATCTGATTGAGCGAAAACAGGCAAGCATATCGAGTATGGAATAAAGCGATTAAAACGTGTATTGCCCTTTCCAATAAAGGCACTTAAAAAGAATATAACAAGCGCAATGCGCATTTAACGAGGTGAAACCATGCGAAAATATACCTATTTTGAGGCTTATCTCGATGATTTTGACAAAATCGTCGTCTATTTCTCCAAAGAAAGTTATGGCGGTATCAGCAATCGTTTTTATTTGCGAGATGAAGCAGAGAATTTGCAGGAATTGATGATTCGCTCCATTGAACAAAGCGGCAATTACAATAAATATCTGTTGGAAGCGCCTGCGGACTTATGCATCGGTAAGGAATATGAAGTGGTACATCAGTTTGCCCGTGCCACGGTTCTCACTTATGCTTATATTACTAAACAGGAACGATTTGATGAATGGTTTGCTTATGACGGTGATGATTTGGGCTTTCGTTATACGAAACAAAGTACGGCCTTTGCGTTATGGGCACCGACTGCCGCACGCGTAAAATTAGAATTATTTTTTGATCAGCGTGTGGAGACATATGAAATGAAACGCAGTGAGCGAGGCGTATTTCGATTTATGTTTCAGGGGGATTTGGATCAAGTCTCCTATGTATATCATGTGCGTGTGAATGGCGCATGGCGAGAGTGCATTGATCCGTATGGAATAGCGGCAACCCTGAACTCCAGACGCTCGGTGGTAGTTGATAGCGCAAACATTCCAAGCGTTCCACTCATCCAAACACCTATGAATAGTGTCTGCGATGCGATCATTTATGAGACAAGCATTCGAGATTTCACTGCACAAGAGGGGATTGGCGTTCATTATCCCGCTACCTTTGCGGGATTCATAGAGGAAAACGAACAAACCAAGCAAACCAACAGCTGTTTCACCTATTTGAAAGAATTGGGTGTGACCCATGTGCAGTTGATGCCGGTGATGGATTTTGGTTCAGTGGATGAGGCGAATCCGGAAGTGTTTTATAATTGGGGTTATGATCCGCTTCAATGGTGCTGCCCGGAAGGTAGTTTTGCCTCAGAACGTCATAATCCCTATTCCCGCATGAAAGAATTGGCACAATTGGTTGCACATTGTCATCATCACGGCCTCAGAGTAAATTTAGATATGGTGTTCAATCACGTGTACGATATCCATACGCATGCACTCCAATGCAGTGTTCCATATTATTTCTTTCAGATGAATGAAATGGGGCACTTATCCAACGGTTCTTTTTGTGGCAATGATGTAGATACAAAACGTAGAATGTGTCGTCATCTACTTTTACATGTGACCGACTTCTTATGCAAAACCTATGGTATTGATGGGTTCCGCTTGGATTTAATGGGTATTTTGGATATTGAAACAGTGAATCTCATCTATGCGTGTGGAAGAGCACATAATCCGGATTTCATGTTATATGGAGAAGGTTGGGACATGCCCTCCTTTTTGGCAAACGATCAAAGGGCATCCATTCCCAATAACGATAAAATGCCGAATGTGGCTCACTTTTCCGATCGGTTTCGCGATGTGGTAAAGGGCAAAACGAGTGATTATGAGGTAGGAATCAAGGGATATTGTAGCGGCGATGTCAATTTGATTGACGTTATGAAAAACGTTATGTTGGGAAGTTGCCATGCGATTGGCGCTGATGCGCTGTTTGTACATCCGCGCAATGTGGTAAACTATGTGGAATGTCACGATAATATGACGTGTTGGGATAAACTGAAAGAGTGCTGTAAGGAGGATATGCGGGAAGCGCGCATCCGCAGGCAGTTGCTTTGTATTGGTGCAGTGCTTTTGGCACAGGGTATTCCATTCCTGCACAATGGTCAGGAGTTCGCCCGCACCAAACATGGGAAAGGGAACACCTACAACGACAGCGATGAAATTAACCGCCTTGATTATCAGCGTAAAAATCGCTATCAGGAACTTGTGGAGCACACAAAGGCGTTGATCAAACTGCGTAAGGATCACTTTGGCTTACGTTATAACGATCGTGAAGAGGTCAGCGCTCATGTTCGTGTATCAGATATAGAGCGTAAGGTGCTCGTTTATGAAATTGACAATGAACAGGAGCACTTGATCGCTTTCTTTAATCCGACCTATGAGCATTTTACTTATCACTTGGCAACGGATTATGCGTGCTTATATGATGATACAAACATGAATCATGCGATCAGTAAGGAAGCGATGATCCCCCCCTTATCACTGATCGTATTCGCGCATGAGCGACCATAAAAAGGAAAAGAAGGAAGGACAAACATGAGAGACAAGAAAAAGGTAAAACTGATCGTTTGTGATATTGATAATACGCTGATTGTCGTGCATCAGCCGATGAGCGAGCGTACCAAACAGGCCATTCGCCGATTGCGCAGCCAAGGGATTTATTTTGGAATTGCATCAGGGCGCTCTTTATCACAAGTTCAATATATGGCGAAATCATGGGGTTTCGCGAATTTAGAGTTATTGATCGGTATGAATGGCTGTACCCTATGGGATGGGATCGAACAAACAATCCATGAACAGTTTTTAATGAAAAAAGAGTGGTTGAAAGAAATCATTGCGCTAATGGAACACTATCCTACCAATAACACGTTAATGTATATCAATGATGCCATTTACTATATGCATGATGATGAATTGATGCAGGCATCTATTAAGGCAAGTAATATGCCGGCTTTCAAAACAGCGGACGCCAGTTTGTTTTACCGGCAGGATAATGCCAAAATCATGTTTCGCGTTGATTTAGATACCATGCAGGAATTGGAAGAGTATTTTGTCAAGCACCCCAATCCCTATTATCAGGCAGTGAAAACACAGCCCACCATGTTGGAGTTTTGTAATAAGCAGGTATCAAAAGCATATGCGATGCAAAAATTCTGTGAACTGCACAACTTATCTTTAAATGAGGTAATGGCATTTGGTGATACTTCAAATGATAATGAGATGCTGGAAGCAAGTGGCTGGGGTGTTTGTCTGCACAATGGCAGCGCGGATACCAAAGCAATTGCCGATGAGATTACGACACTGGATTGTGCACAGGATGGGTTCGCAGACTATATTGAGCGTTTTTTGCAGGAGTGAGGATTGAAAAAAAGCGTATCACAAAATAGCAGGGAGTCGCTCTTTTTTGCCTCTGGCAAGCCGTAGCTGACCACTACATAACCCATATCGTTCAGCAATTTGCATAAAAAACAAAAAAATGTTTGCATTTTTCTTTCATTCATTATACACTATACATTGCGCACGCTTGTGTGCTTTTGAAATTGCGTGGGAGAGCTCTTGCACGGCTCGTACCACTGCATAAGACAACAAATATAGGAGGTGTGTCTTGTGAGTAAAAAAGTTGCAAAAATCTGTAAACTGCAATTCCCGGCAGGAGGCGCAAAGCCGGGCCCGGCACTGGCATCCGCAGGCATTAACATGCCCCAGTTCTGTTCAGCATTTAACGATGCGACCAGAGAGCGCGGCGGTGACATGGTACCGGTCATCATCACTGCCTACGAAGACAAGAGTTTTGACTTCGTATTGAAAACAACACCGGCCCCGATCTTGATTAAGAAGGCGGCAGGGATTGCGAAGGCAAGTGGAAATCAAAAAGAGATCTGCGGTAAAATTACGGCTGATCAACTGCGCGAGATCGCAGAGTACAAAATGCCGGACTTGAATGCCAATGATGTAGAGGCCGCAATGCGTATCATTGCCGGTACTGCTCGTAACATGGGCGTTGAAGTAGAAGGCTTTGAATAGGAAGGAGCGAACACAACATGGCAAAAGTAGGAAAGAAATACGCTGAAGCTGCAAAAAAGGTTGACCGCTCTAAAACCTATTCGGTGGAAGAAGCGATCAAATTAGCAAAAGAAACAAATTGTGCAAAATTCGATGCATCCGTAGAGGTGAGTTTCCGTTTGAATGTCGATCCTCGTCATGCGGATCAACAGATTCGTGGTGCGATGGTTCTGCCTCATGGTACAGGACGTACGCAGCGGGTATGTGTAATCGCAGCGGGTCCTCAGGAACAAGAGGCAAAGGATGCCGGAGCGGATTATGTCGGTGGTAAGGAACTGCTCGATCAAATCGCAAAGGGCTGGTTTGAATTTGATGTAATCGTAGCCACTCCCAATATGATGGGTGAGTTAGGTAAACTGGGTCGTATTTTAGGACCGAAAGGCTTAATGCCAAACCCGAAAACCGGAACGGTAACGATGGAGGTTGCGAAAGCAGTCGAAGATATCAAAAAGGGTAAGGTAGAATACCGTGTCGATAAAGAGGGAAATGTTAACCTGATGATCGGTAAGGTAAGCTTTGAGGACAATCAGTTGGTGGATAACTTCAATTCGATTTACAATACAATCGCTAAGGCACGTCCGGCCGCTGTAAAAGGTGTCTATATGAAAAACGTCGTTGTTTCAACAACGATGGGCCCGGGGATTCGAGTATCTAAGGATTAAAGGATACTTGACAATTCCAAACAAAGTGTTTACAATAAAATAGCTAATAATATACCATAGACAGTAACGGCCAGAGGGCTTAATCATGTTACCGAGGTAGAAAGTGAACATCACATGCTTTCGTCCGCGCTTGAGGTCTATGAGTGCGGACGTTTCTTATGTTGCGCTGCAAGGTATATTGGAGCATAGAAAATGGAGGTGTTAGGATGAACGAGGCTATCATCAACAGCAAGAAAGCCGTTGTGACGGAAATTGCCGATAAGATGAAAGAAGCACAATCCACAGTAATTGTTGAATACCGTGGTTTAAGTGTTGCTGAAGTTACGCAGTTGCGTCGTGAATTGCGCACGGAAAACGTCGACTTCAAGGTGTATAAAAACTCCTTGGCACAGCGTGCGGCAGAAGCAGCGGGAGCGAGTGAATTGGTAAAGGATTTAGTCGGCCCCAATGCGATCGCATTCGGCAACGATGCCGTAGCGCCTGCTCGTGTCTTGGCAAAATTTGCGAAGGATCATGAGGCATTGGTATTAAAAAGCGGTATTGTTGAAGGTAAGGTTGTTGGATTGGATACCATTCAGAAATTATCGGTATTGCCAAACCGCGAGGGTATGATCGCAAAATTCATGGGCTGCTTGCAGTCACCGGTACGCAAATTTGCGGTGGCATTGAATGCGGTAAAAGAACAAAAAGAAAGCACAGAAGCGTAAAAAAAGAAAATAGGAGGATCAACACATGGCTAAATTAACAAAAGACGAAATCTTGGCTTACTTGGAAGAAGCTACTATCTTAGAATTGAATGAAGTGATCGAAGCGATCGAAGAGAAATTCGGCGTATCTGCCGCAGCACCGGTTGCTGTTGCTGCCGCAGCTGATACGGCCGCAGCTGCTGGACCAAGCGAAGTGAGCGTTACTTTGACTGATGTCGGAGCGACTAAAGTTGCCGTAATCAAAGTAGTACGTGAAATCACCGGATTAGGTCTGGTAGACGCTAAGGGATTGGTTGACAAGACTCCAAGCGTAATCAAGGAAAACATCAAACCGGAAGAAGCAGAAGAAATTAAGAAGAAACTGACAGAAGCCGGCGCAACTGTAGAAGTAAAATAAACAGTTCAATCATTAGAATAAAACCACAAGGACCCTGGATAGGGTCTTTGTCTATCAAAGGCGGGTACAACAATGAATACACATTATTTTACCGACAATCGTCATTTGCGTGAGAACCGGAAGGAACTTTCTTTCCGGTTTTGGTGTTTTAACCTGCGCTTTACAAGTGACAATGGGGTATTTTCTAAAGATGGCATCGACTTTGGCACACGGGTTTTGTTGGAAACGCTGCGTGAACATAAAGCGGAGTTGGGCGATAACTTATTGGATTTGGGCTGTGGCTATGGGGTGATTGGTATCACATTGAAGAAAGCATTCCCGGATAAGAGTGTTACTATGAGTGAAATCAATCCAAGAGCGGCACAACTGGCTGAATGGAATGCAAAACAAAATGATGTGCAGGCTGAGGTTTTGTGCGGAGATGGTTTTGCGCCACTGGGCAATCGCTGTTTCAGTGATATCATCATCAATCCGCCCATTCGTGCTGGTAAGCAGGTCATTTATGCAATGTTTGCACAAAGTTATGCGCATTTACAACCGCATGGTAGATTATGGATCGTCATCCGTAAAGCACAAGGCGCACTCAGCGCGCAAAACTATGTGAAAGAGCAGTTCCATAACTGCACAATATTGGAAAAACACAAGGGCTATTACATCTTACAGGCGGTTCGGGAAGAAACATCGAGTACATCATAAAGTAAAACGTAATCTTACTATTTTATATTCGTATATGAGGATAATTATAGTTTCGCTACACTCTCAACACTTTGGTTAGCCGCTATTGCTTTACGTTCTCATAGAACCATGAGAATTGTCGTAATTTGGCGAAGAATGCAGTAAATTCCTAAAACTGTAAAAAAGAAGGGCGGAAAAGGCAAAAAAGCATTGACATGTTGACAGAGTATTGATATTATAATAAATTGCAGAATACTAAAAATTATAATGGCACTTCATGCCCAATTTTTAGTTGTAACAACATCGCAGAAAGGATGGCGTACATGGACAACAAACAGCCTTATCGTATTG